>JABSOG010000907.1 GCA_013216025.1 Algicola sp.
GATATTGCCGCTGGTCAATCTGCCGACTCCCTCAAGCATATAAAGGCCATTGGCCACTTTTGTGGTGATGAATTCAGTTTTTGGTTCGGATCTATCTGCGGCAACGCCCTGAAAAGAGGTGATTAGTAGTGTGCTGATTAAACTAAATTTGACTGCTGAGTGAATGATTATAACCCTTTTAAGTTAATGCCCAATCATAAAACGGATGTATTTGATTAACAACAAAAACCATAAAAACCCGCATTAAAACGCCAGTTTCGCCGCAATCTGAATAGACCGTAAAAGGGTCCTATAATAGACCTCGAAAAACACGATCGTCTTAACGGGGGAATATGGTGATTTTGACGGCGGCTTTGTAAAGCTGTGTACTTTGTAAAGAGGTGTCCCTTGTGAAATAAAGGTGTTTTTGCTATAACTTTCTTTGAAATCAATCTTTAAAATTTCAGGGAAAATATTATGACAAGAATGCCCAATTTTGTGTTTATATTGGCAATGTCACTCATTGCCATGTTTGCTACTCACCAGGCTATGGCTCAAGGCCAGCTTATTCCACTCGAACACTTCAACCAAATGCCGATGGTACAAATGCCCGCCATTTCGCCAGACGGTAAAAATATTGCGGTTATCGTCAATCAGGGCGAATTTACTCAGGTGGCTTTGATCCCCTTTGAAAATGCGCGAAAGATGACCTATGTATTGAAACTTGGCGCTGAAAAGTACCGTATTGATAACTTGGCATGGGCCAATAATGAGCGTGTTTTGGTGACCGTCAGCCAGCCCTTTGCCATGCAAGGCATGCGTTATCGTACATCGCACATTTATTCGGCCAAACTTGATGGTTCTAGTGTGCTTGAGTTACGTAGAAAAACCCGTAAAGAAACTCAATTGACGTTCTACTTTAACAGCCCCAATTTGCTGAGTTTGCTTGAAGAAGACTCAGACCATATTCTGGTCACCATTCAAGATCCACGAGATAACAACTATTCTTCGGTCTTTAAGGTCAACGTCAACAACGGCGACTATGAAAAATACCTGCCCAATTCTAAGCGTATTGTCGACTGGGGGGTGACATCCAAAGGAGAGGTGTTATTGGCCATTGGTGTCGACAAAGACTATAAGAAGGGGGTTAGTTATATTTATACCCGCAAAGATTCAGACGCCGACTGGAAATTGGTTAAAACGCTTGAAGACTACAAGTCAGAAACGTTTAGCGTAGAATTGTATGATGAGATTAATAACACCATTATTATCACCAGTGATCACAGGACTAAAAAAGGTGATGTTATCAAACAAAGGCTGTGGCGTTATGAAATTAATAGTGGAAAATACCAATTGTTGGCCGATGCGCCGGACGATTATGATGTCACCGGTGCGATAACCCGTCTCCAGGGCACTCGCCGCGATTTGATTGGTTATACCTACAATGATGGTTTTGAGCGCTTTGTTTATTTTGATAAAGACAGTGATTTACTGGCGCAGGAAATTCGCGGTATTTTCGCCAAGAATGGCTTACAAGCAGGCTTGTATGATTGGGACAGCACCAAACAACGTTACATTATTTCTACACTCAGCGACACCAAGCCCGCCAAGTTCTACTTGTTTGACAAAAAAGCCAATAAACTGAGCCCGTGGTATGGACAGTATCCGCACTTAGAAAAAGCCGCCATGGCCAAAGTCCAACCTTTTATGTTTGAAGCGCGCGATGGCATGGTATTGCATGGATATTTGACCTTGCCCAATGGCGTAAAAAATCCACCTGTGGTGTTGTATCCCCATGGTGGCCCTTTTGCCCGAGATTCGCAGTATTTTGACCCGTTTGTGCAAATGTTTGCCAGTCGAGGATTTGCCGTGGTGCAGGTCAATTTTAGAGGGTCGACTGGTTATGGTAATGTTTATCAGACCTCAGGTTACAAGCAGTGGGGCAAAAAAATGCAGACCGATTTGCTTGATGCCATGGACTGGCTGAAACAAAGCGGACAAGCCAATACCGACAAAGCCTGCATTGTTGGTGCCAGTTATGGTGGTTATGCTGCGCTGGTGGCCGGATATCAAACGCCTAACAAGTTCAAATGTATTGTCAGTATTGCTGGTATTAGTGACATACAAGGTCAAATTAACCATTGGAAACGCCGTGGTTCTTATTCTTATGTTAGGAATGCGGTTAGTGAAGATGCCAAAGATATCGAAGCCATCTCACCGCTCAAACATGTTAACGCATTCAAGGCCCCGGTATTGTTGATCCACGGCAAAGTCGACCTGCGCGTGAGCTATCGCCAGTCAGAGCAGATGTTTGATGCGCTCGAAGACGCTGGTAAAAAGGTCGAAATTGAACTGTTTGATTTTGGCACCCATAATCTTGATGATGCTGCCAATCGTAAAAAAGCGATGGAACTGATGGACGCGTTTTTGCGGAAATACCTTAAATAATGTGACTTAAACTATAGAAGGGCTGACATGGGGTCAGCCCTTACGTTTTATCTCTTACGCCTCACCCCAATCAAAACCAACAACCCCAGCAAAATTCCACCAAAACTACCGCCGCCTGACGAGGTATTGGTCGTAGGTGGTGTCGGGGCCTGTGTTGTTGGCGGGGTCGGCGTAGGCGCAGCAACAAACAAATCGCTGCCGTCATCAATTAGGCGGAAGCTGTTGTCTACACCGCCGCTGTCTTGGTCTTCTCCGGCGCTGTTTTCGTAACCACTCCAGTTGCCTTCGTCCCAATCTACTACCGATGCCGGGTTGGCATCGAGTCTTTGGTTGACCATATCCACCGTATCAACCGACAGGGCCATGCGGGCCAGTTGAGTCCAGTCGAGCGTTTGCTCTAAGTTCACAGTGAAGGTAAACGTGTCGGTTTTATAGCGATTGTAGCCGGCGGCCGTGTCTGTTTTTGGTGTTAGCTGCCAGCTGCCTTGGCTCACATCAATGTCGGTTTGAATTTCATTGCCTGCGTTGTCGGCGCCATACCACTGCACATTGGGATTAGTCTGCACCGTGATAGACGGGAGGTTGGCCACTTCGTTATTTTGCAAGTGGCGCATCGGTTTGTTGAACACCAGCGAGACCTCATACTCAGTGTTGTTGGCCAATGTTTGGTTTTGTTCAAAGACTTTTTCTCGCCCCGTTGTGGCGCGTTGCCACTGACCGTCGACAACCCGCTCGCCAGTGACTGCATCGCGAATTTTCACGGCTTGTAAAATCGGTTTTTCGGCCTGAGTGTAAAAGCCGGTTAATGTCGCAAAGGTGGTTTCTTTTACCATACGACGCACCTGCGAGTTGGGCAGTATAAAGCCGTCGTGTGATACCCCATTTGCACCATAATCGCTTGCACCGAATTGCGAGGGTTCGGTCTCTAAAGTTGCTGAGGGGATTTCGTGCACTGCGGCAAAATAATCTGCTGTGGTGCCAATACCTCGGCCTGCGGTGCTGGGGCCATAGGCGTATTTTAGGTTGTTAACTAAACGCATGGTGCCCATCAAACTGGCGGTGATGGCATTTCGCCGTGTGTTGC
>JABSOG010000908.1 GCA_013216025.1 Algicola sp.
CGCTAAAACGGCCTTTGAGGTGGTTTGCCGAGCTTTTAAGCTGTTTCCGGTAAAACACATCGCCTGTTCTTAACCACAAATCCTGGAGCACTTCGACCATCACGGCACCGGCGGCCAGTACTTCGGCATCCCGGGTTTTAGAGACATTCACTGCCAATGTGTTGCCACTTTGCAGATCGGCAAATACAAATCCTTGGTTGTTGTCCTTGAACTTGTTAAGTGCTGCTTTAGCCAATAAAGCGGCTCTGTTCAACCAGATTTTATCCGCCGTAATATCAAACAATCGGATCAAAGCCTTGGCAAAAAACGTATAGTCTTCGAGTGTGCCCAACTCAACGACCGTGTGGTTAAAGCTGCTGCGATAAAGCTGCTGCGCAGGCTGGCTATAAAGTTCTGACCACAGGGTTTGCCCCAGATTGGTTGCCAGTTGTTTTATGTCTGGCGTTTTAAGCACCTGCCAGGCATCGGCCAAACCCCAGATCACCAGTGCATTCCAGGCGGTAATTATTTTTTTGTCGATGTGTGGTTTTTGTTTGATTTGCCCAGCCAACCGTTTGCGAATGGATTCGCTGGCTTGAGTATTAGGCTGTTTGAAATAAATCCCCAGCTTGGGGCTGTGCTCAAACGGGTAGGTTTGCATACTGGCGGCTTTGCGTTGAGGGTCGCTGACCTGTGCCAATTGCGCTGATGTGCGCAAATAGAACGCACCATCTTTGCCCTTAAAATCTGCGTCAATGGCGCTGTATAGTCCTTCACCCGGCTGATACAGCCACTGGCGAATAAATTTTATGGTGTCTTTGACAATCGCTTTGTAGCGGGGTTTGCCGTAGATTTTTGCCGCCTGAGCGTAAACCATCAACAGTTGCCCTTGGTTATACAGCATTTTTTCATAGTGCGGCACCAACCATTGACTGTCTGTCGAATAACGGTGAAAGCCACCATGGATTGAGTCATACATGCCCTTGGCGCTCATCTTGTCGAGTTGCAGTTCGACCAATTCAGCCAAAACCAAATCGTCTGTTCGGGTTAATTGATTAAGTAAAAATAACAGCATAGCTTCGGAGGGGAATTTGGGTCTACCAACAAACCCACCATCAACCCTGTCTAGTTGGGTGATGACTTTTTGCACTGTGGCGGGCAGTGTTTTCGGATCCCATTTTGACTGCATAGTACTGCTGTGTTGTTGTCTGACCAATTTCATTACATTGGCTGCATTGAGGTTCAAATAGGCCGCATTGGTTTGCCACAAGTCCTGCAACCGTGTTAACAGAATTTTGAGTTTGTCATGAGCCAAAAAAGCGTTGATAAATACCGGTTCGCCTTTTTCATTCAACACCGCAGTAATGGGCCAGCCCGAACTGCCAGTGACTTGGGTCAGGGCTTGAGTGTACAACTCGTCGATGGCCGGATGAGACTCGCGGTCGACTTTTACCGCAATAAAATGCGGGTTGAGCAGTTTGGCAATGTCGGGTTTGACAAAACTGTCTTGCTCCATCACATGACACCAATGACAGGTAGAATAACCAATCGACAAAAACACCAGTTTGTTTTGTGCTTTTGCTTGGCTGAACACCTCGTTAGACCAGGGTTTCCAGTCGATTGGATTGGTTGCATGACGCAGCAAATACGGTGAGTTTTGTTTGATCAATTCGTTGAGATATATCTGTTTTGGCTTTTCGTGTGAAGCGCCCAGCAAGTCAGCATGGATTGCCTTTTTTTGATGATAAATCTCAACCAGTTGTGCCAATGTAGCGCGGGACATATCACTTTGAATCGGTGCGACTATTTTTGGGGCTGCTTCTTGAGCCTCTTCTTGAGCACCGCAATGAGCAAGGCTTTGGAACAACATGCAGACTACCAGCAGCAACTTGCATTTCACGTTTAAAATACCGCCTTGGTCAGTTTTTGTTGGGCATAATCAATCACCAGCGTTTGGTCGGCTTTTACACCGGTCATTTCGCTGTGTTTGCCATTGGGCCATTTGATGGAAATATCGGCGCGGGTGTGTTGACTCAAACCAAAATGCTGAACTTTAGGATGGACCGACATGTAACCGGTAGAACCCTTTACTTCGCGCCAACTGTGCGCGCCATCGTTGGTGGTAACAATGATTTGGGCACCGATGGCATCAAGGTTCACCCCTTGTTTTGGTGCGCCCACCAGTTTTACTTTAAGCCAGTGGTGATTGAGCTGTTCAGCGTTATTTCGATATACCACCGCTTTTTCATGGTAATTGTTGAGTACTATGTCTAAATCACCGTCATTGTCGATGTCGAGATAAACCGCGCTGCGCGAATTGCCCACCAAGTCTGTGCCGCTTTGCTTGGAGATATTGTTTAAACGACCGCCTTCATTGGAGAAAAAGACGTTGGATTCTTTGGTCGCCACCGGAATGTAAACGTTAACCGCTTTGTCTTCGAGTGGGTCGGTATAATAACTGTTTTCGTTACCATACAAGTTAAACTCGTTCATGCCGTTGAGTACATACAGGTCGTCATCACCATCATTGTCGTAATCAAAAAAGTCGGCATCCCATGACCAGCCCGTAGACGAATAACCTCGACCAACCGATTGGCTAGGCCGATAGCTTACCGACTTGTTGTCATCTGTGCTGGATAAAATGCTGGATAAAAACAGGTCATTGGCTTCAATGACCCGCATTTTGGCCAGTTTGTCGGGATTGAATTTCATGGTGGTTTGCGCTGTCGGCGACACATATTTTTCGTCTTTGTTCATTGTGACGATGTTGGAGATATAAATGTCTGGCACAAAATCGTCATTTAAGTCGGCGATGCCAATGCCCATGGTATAGGAAGGTTTGTCTGTACCCAGTGATTTGGCGACATTCTCAAACTTGCCATTGCCGAGGTTTTTGAAATAGGCATTAACGCCAAAATCATTGCCGACAATCAAGTCTTGCAAACCGTCACTGTCAAAATCGGTGTGAGTCACTGCCTGACCCCAGCCGGTATGGTCAAGATTACTGCCAGCGGTTACATCCTCGAACTTGAAGTCGCCTTTATTACGGAATAAGCGATTGGCCAATCCGTTGCTATTACGGCGTTTCAGCGTTGGCAATACACCATTCAGATAGTCGCCAAAATAGGTGATGTAAATGTCGAGCAAACCATCATTATCAAAGTCGAACACCGTGGCCGGGCCACCCACCAGGTTAAGTCCGCCCAAGCCGCTTTGGTCGGTTACGTCGGCAAATTTTTCGTTACCGAGATTACGGTATACCCGGTGGGTATCATTAACATAGGTAATTACGATATCTTGCAAGCCATCGTTGTTCAAGTCGGCAATCAGCGGTTGTCTGGGTTCGCCCGGTTGATTGTCAGACTCGCGAGTCCCACTTAATCCGGCACTTTTGGTTATGTCTTCAAAGTTGTGGTTGCCACGGTTGATGTACAGGCGATTACCTAGACCACTCAAGATCAGCAAGTCAGGCAGGCCATCGTTATTGATGTCTTGCGCTGCCACACCCGAGCCGCCAAGGGCGGGCGGG
>JABSOG010000090.1 GCA_013216025.1 Algicola sp.
TCAAGTGCCCGAAAAAGGCCATTTGAGTATACGATACAGCAAACATAATGCAACAGTTTGGCAACGTAATAGTGATATTAATCCGCAACTACACCAATACCCGGTGCTAACTCACACACCCCTTGTGCTAAATTGCGCTTGCTAGAACAGGTGGCCAGCGTTAGTTTATTGGCTGGATTGACTAATTGTCCCTGCCAGCTGCCATTGGTGCCCAACTTCATCTGAAAATAACCATAAGCATCAAAGGTTTCGCCGTTTTTGGTCACCTGTGTGTTGGTGGTCAGTACGCTGGCGGCGAGGTTTTCGATGGTGACATTGGCTGTTGGACTCGGAGCATTACCCGCCAGTTCAACGCCACTCGAACCCACGATAATATTCGGCGGATGACTGCCCTGTTTAAAACTGACACTTTCGAACTTGTGCATGTGGCCGGTCAACACCAGCTTAATGCCTTTGTTTAAAGCCTTGCCCGGCTGTGCCGCAATCGCCTTTTGCATCATTTGGTTAATGCAGCTATATGGACTGTTTGGGCTGCATGGCGTTGACTTGTCGCCATCCAAAGCTTCAACACCCCAAATAGGGCGGTGAGTGATAACCCAAGTGGGTTGTTTCAACGGTTTTACTTTGGCATTTAAGTCGGCAAATACGTTTTTGTAAACCTTGTCGAAAGCGGTGCCAGTGAAAGCATCGCAGGCGTTGGCAGAGTCGATAACCGCCACGTTGAGTTGTTTAAACTGAACAATATAATTGGGCACCTGAACTGAATTGGCCATTGCCCCTTTGTTGACCTGCACTGCCGGACAGCTCATTTGCTGTTGTCCTTTAACGAGGTTTGAATTGGGGTCGAGAAAATAAAAATAACCTGGACCTGCGCGACTACACAGTTCGTGGTTGCCCCGCGACACTATCCTTGGCGCAGCTGCCATGAGTTCGCCTGACGACATAAACAAATCGTTTAGCCAATATTGCCAGCTGTCTGGGCGGTTGGCATTAACTGCCGATTGGCTGTAAAACGGTCCGCCTGCCTGTTGACCACAATGGTCAGAGGCGGTCAGACTGTCGCCGGCATCGTATGTCCATTGCGGAGTTTGCGCCAATTCACCTTTAGCATTTTTCATGGTTAAAGCGATTTGTCCGCCGGTGCCGCGATAGTTGTAATCGCCCATGTGCAGCACAAGGTCAGGTTTGGCTTCTGCTCCGCTGTCGGCCAATGATTTAAAGGGTTCGGCGGGGTCGCCAAGGGCGCAGTCTTCGGTTTTGCAGCCGGTATCGCCAAACACCTGAATGTTTTGCGGATTGGATTTTGCCACTGCCAAAGCGATTGCCTTATCGGCAAAGTTCAATTGGTAGGCTGTGTCGAATCCAATCAACGCTTCGCATACCATCACCGGAAATTGGGTGGGATTATCGCGGGTGATCATATTTTGAGGGGTAGTGCTGTTGCCACTGCCGTTATTGATAGCTGAAACGGTTGGGCAAGTGAGGTTCGACTGGATAACTGTGCGGGCTATGGCAACGTTTTCTCCGGCGGGTGTCTGTCCAAGAATGACATAACTACCATATTGTTGAGCGCTGGTGGCTGCGTCGACGCTTGCTAGTGCAGGAGTTACTGCTGCTAATGCCAACGTAATCAAACCATGTTTGACAATTTTCATGGGTTTTCCTTTTGTTTTTATTGTGTTTTGTTTTGGGTTTATTCAATTGTAGCTCGTGGATTTATCCACGCTTTTTATTTATAAACTAACGATAGAGATAAACCCACAAACAATGGAAAAGCAGCTATTGATCAAATAAACAACTGGGCAGGTACGCCAAAGCGTTCAGAAAGTTTACGGATATGACCGAGGTTAAGTTGACGGGTGCCGCTTAAAATCATCGAGACCATGCTTTTACCGCCAATTTCATCTTTAAAATCAGTGGTATTGAGGCTATGTTGGTCCATTAAAACGCTGAGCATGGCAACGCCGCTATCCATCGCTTCAACTGCGGCATCAAAAGCTTTGAATTCTTCTGCCTGACTCTCCCAGCGCTCAATAGAAACCGACAAAATACCGATCAGTGATCTTTGTTGGTCATAATCTTCAATTAATTCATCCATCAGCGCCAATGCGGTTTCATAGTCGGCTTGATTGGCGATATGGGCAATAAAACCGGCTTGCTCGAACAGATTGGATGCATGACTTTTAACGGCTTGAAAGTTCATTGTTTGGCCTCCTTCGCATATTTTTTGTTGAGTTTGTCATATTCTGTGTGGTTGGTGATATGTTTGACAAATAGCCGATTATCGGTGAAATCAATAAAGGCAATTAACCGCAAATTATTGCCGCCAATATCAATAACCCACCATCTATCTTTATACTTGAAATTATCAAGCGTCATAAAAACAGCTTTTAACGCATCTGGCGTGTTAAAACTACCCGCTTTCAATTTCTTGTAGGTTGCCTGAATCGCTTTTGCGTCATTCGAGTACTCTATTGTCGCATCAGTAAAGGGCTTTTTGGATATGACGTGCATTTAAAATCATCATTAATGGCATTACTGACAAGATAGCACAAAAGGAGAGGGTTCACCAGCTGTGAACTTTGATCGCCGGTTTATTCAAAAGGCAAAACAATCCGTGCAACAGCACCCTCTTCACCCTGCCGATTCTCAAGCGTCAGCCGCCCAAAATGATTATTCACAATCTGCTGAGACAGCATCAATCCAATACCCGAACCGCTCGATTTGGTGGTATAAAATGGCACGAACAGATTGTCGGGATTGGCTATGCCGCAGCCTTGGTCGGTGATGGTCAGCACCAACTGTTTCTGCACCTTTTTGGCTTCTATGACTTTTGCTTCTATAACAATGGCTGCGGGGCTTTCGCTCATCGCATCATCGGCGTTTTTTAGTAGGTTGATCAATACTTGTTGAATTTGTCCGGGGTCGCAATATACCTTTTCAGACATATCGCCAATCACCTCAAATGTTCTTTGTGCAAACAGGGCAGTGCAGTTGTCTATCAACGACTTAATCACCACTGGCTGGCGGTTAGGCGAGGGTAATTGGGCTATTTTGGTGTAGCTGGCGATGAATTGGATCATGTGCTCGCAGCGGTTTTGTATTACGCCTAACCCTTCAACAAAATTGCCCGGCAGGTTGTGTTTGTCGGCGTTGCGTAACATGGTTCGGCTGATGGTGCTGACGGGGGTCATTGAGTTGTTGATCTCGTGGCTTATCACCCGCACCAACCTTTGCCATGCCGCCGATTCGTTGTAATGCAGCAGTTGACCGACTTCGCTGAGCATTATCAGCTGATTTTGCTTACCTTGGGTGATAAAGCTATCGCGCTGTACTAAAAATTCACCGCCCGAGCGGGTTCCTGCCAGCCATTGTTCTTTGAGTTGAACGCTTTTACCGTTGGTTGTTTTCATCAGTTGGATTTGTAACTCAGCATTGAGTTTTACCCCCAATAACCCCTGAGCGGCACGATTACTGAAAATCATTTGGCCCTGGTCGTTGGTGGCAATCAGCGCGGCGTCCATGTGGTCAATCACTTGTTGAACCAGTAACTGGCTTTCACGCAGGGCGACTGTTTGGCTTTGCAGTGTGGCAGCTAATTGGTTGACCCGCTCTAGCAATGATTGAAAATGGGCCGAGTAAAGGTCTTTGCCTCTAAAGGTGTAATCGCCCGCTATCAGGGCTTCGAGCAAGTCACTTAATATGCCCATTTGCTGGTGATGGCTGGTATTGATGCGGTAAAAAGTCAGTCCCGACACCATTAAATAAACACTGACGCACAAGGCGATAAGGTAGCCGTTTATGCCCGCATTAATCGACAACGCCACGGTGAGTATTAGCAGCGGCAGGGTTAATAGCAGGTTGGGCCAGAGATGTTTGAAGCGTTTAAAGATCAAATTTGTCGGCCCGTCTGTACCAGCCGCTACGACTGAGCCCCAGCGATTTGGCGGTTTGGCTGGCGTTGCCTTTAAAATGCGTCAGGCGGCTAATAAGGGTATTTTTTTCTATTTCGTCGAGGGTAAGCTCGCGGTCATCTTTGATTGGCGCGCTGGCTGAATTGGCCTGATTGGGCAAATTGAGCTGTACTGCGCCAATTGTTGGATCAAAACAGGTAAACAGCACCCGTTCCATCAAATGGCTTAATTCTCTGACGTTGCCCGGCCACTGGTAAGCCTGCAAGGCGGCAATGGCATCATCTGCAAGTGCTGGCGCGGTTTTGTTGTATTTGGCCGCAGCGCGAGACAAAAAATGTTGGGCCAGCCCTTCGATGTCTTCAACGCGCTCTTTTAAGCTCGGAATGTGAATGGTTACGGTGTTGAGGCGATAAAACAAGTCTTGTCTGAATTGATTGCTGGCGATCATCTGGTCCAAATCTGCATTGGTTGCGCTGATAATGCGAGCGTCGGAGCGCTGGGTTTTGCTCGACCCGACCTTTTCAAACTGTGACTCTTCAAGCACCCGCAATAATTTGGCCTGTTGACCCAACTCGATATTGGCAATTTCATCTAAAAACAAGGTGCCGCCATCGGCTAATTCGAAGCGACCCACCCGACTGGTTTTGGCATCGGTGAAAGCCCCTTTTACGTGGCCGAACATTTCACTTTCGAACAAACTGCCACTCAACGCGCCCATGTTGACTGCAACAAACCGCTGTTCACTGCGAGTAGAATGACCATGGACATATTGCGCCAACAGGCTTTTTCCGCTGCCATTCTCACCTGTTAGCAGCACGTTCATGTCACTTTTGGCCAATTGTTCTAATTGGCTAAGGCAATGCTGCATACTGGGGCTGTGGCTGTTGGGTAGCTGGTCGGGGTCTGTTGATTGGGCTTTTAGCAGTTGGTTTTCTTCGCTGAGGCAGCGCAATTGCTGATCTTTTTCGGCGTTGGCAATTTGACTGTTAATGGCGTGCAGCAATCGGTCGTCGTTCCAGGGTTTTTGCAAAAAATCGTTGGCACCGAGTTTAAGTGCATCAACGGCCAACTCAACGGTCGCCCAACCGGTCATCATAATGATCGGCAGTTGTTCGTCGAGTTGGCGCAGTTGTTTGATCAGCGCCAGCCCCTCTTGCCCCGAAGTGGTGTCGAGCCTGAAATTCATGTCGACCAGCACGACATCAAAACTTTGCTGTTTGACCATCGCCAGCAAAGCTTCGGCGGTGGTAACAGATTGGATTTGAAAACCCTCGGTTTCGAGTAAAAATTTCAGACCTGCGATGACATTGATGTCGTCATCGCCGACCAGTATTTTGCGGGGCGTCACGGTTTTCTCCTGGTTTGTCTGGTTTATGGTCAAGGGCAAGGTCAAAAGCCTCAACACGGAGTCACGGAGGCGCGGAGAAAGAAAGAGGAAAAGCAAAAAATGAAAAAACCAATAAAACAACCAATAAAACAACCCGGAAAGGTCCTATTGAAATTCAATCTTTTAGTCTTTTTACGTTTTTTCTTCCTCTTTCTTTCCTCCGTTACTCCGTGCCTCCGTGTTGAAGCTTTTGACTTTTAATGGACGGTTTAGCTGACTCAATCAGCCCGAAGCGTCACTGCTGGTTCGTGTTCTATCGCTCGGCGGGTAGGAAAATACGCCGCCAAAGCCAAAATGAAGCTTAACACCAAACTGGCCAGCAGGGCGATAGTAATGTACATACTCACCTCAATCCGGTTGCCAACCATGTTCGAGAAGATAAAGCAGGCCACTGTATACACTAGCAAACCAATGCTTAGGCCAATTACCAGTGGGCGCATGTTGCGCTTGAGAAACAACAGGATGATGGCTTTGTCTTTGGCTCCGATTGCGCGGCGAATACCAATCTCCTGACTGCGTAAAGCCACGCCACTCGCGGCCACACCATAAACCCCCATCAAGGCCAAAAATAACGAAAATAATCCGGCGTAAACAATGACCTTGGTGGTCAGCACCATCACTTTGAGTAGCGTGTTACCAGAGACCGCCTGATCGTTAAAGTCGACTAAAAGTGATTTGACATCTAATTGATGCACGACACGATAAAAGTCTTCTTCGCCTTTTTCGGCCTGTTCGGTCGTGCCAAAGGTCACATGCAAGTCTGCGTAGGGATTTTGATAGTAACTGACGTGAACTTCGTCGTAATGTTCGACTTGTGCAAAAACGCCCTGGCTGTTGCCGCCCATATTACTGATGACCCCAACCAATCGGTGTGGCAGCATTTTACCGTCTATTTCTATGTCGAGCATTTTACCTGTAGGGTCTTGTTGCGGCCAATATCGATCAGCAAATGATTGACTGACTAAGCACACGCGCGCTGAATTGAGGTTGTCTTTGTGGTCGATATCACGTCCGGTGCCAATGCTTAGGTCAAAAAATTCCCCATGGCCACTGCTGCTGATAATATCGACCCGCATTTGCTGCTCATTACCGTCGATTCGTATATTTTGAGGGCCCCGATTATCCATCATTCCGGCCTGAACAATGTTGGTCTGAGCGGTCAACTGGGTTAGCATATTTTGCAAAAACTCGCCTTTTTGATGGGTTGATTCAAGGTCAAATTTCGCTTGAAAGCGGTTGGTGTATTTATCGTCGGCAACCACGTCCATGACCTTGTACATTAACACCACACCAAGGCTACCGCCGAGCATCAAACAGGCTATCAGCGCTACTTGTGTGGTCACTAAAATGCGCGATATTTTGCCAGCGTTACGACCCAAAGCACCCCGGGTGCCGTCACGAAGTACAGAATTGATGTCCATATTGGCGGCCTTTACAGCAGGCAATAGGCAGGCGAAAACAAAAGTGACCGCCATAAATATCAACGCAACAGACAGGGTTTGCCAGTCCATTTGCCACACAAACCAAAATGGCAAATGGCCACTGGTGCTGGCGTGCATGGCTTTATTGAACACGTCAATTAACCAACCTGAGGCTAAAATCGCAAAAAAACCACCGATTAGCGTCAATATCGCCCCTTCGCACACTAACTGGCGGATCAAACGACCATGTTTTGCGCCAAGCGCGCTACGAATAGCACTTTCTTTTTGACGTTCGATAGAGCGGGCGAAGATGAGGTTGCCAGTATTGATGCAGGCCATCAGCAAAATGATGGTGGCAATGCCTTGAAAGCCAAGAAACATCCCGCCGGTTGCACCTTCCATTTTATGTTCGGGCACCGACTGGTGTTTGACCTGAACCTCTTCAAAATCAGCTTGTTCTGACACGGTTAATGACTGGTAGGTATAGGCAGAAAGTTGGTCGGCCAACAATTGATCTGCCCGTTCGCGACTGACATCGGGTTGCAAGCGGGCCATGATGCCAATGGGTGTTGAGCGGGCGGTTTGGCTGTGCATAAACGAAGCGTCGATGGGCAGCCACAATTCGGCATTGATCGGAAAATGATAACCTTGTGGCATGACCGCGATGATCTGCACCGGACGAGTATCAAGGGTCACGTTTTTGCCAATGATCTGCTCGTCGCCCGAAAACAAGGTTTGCCACACTTTATAACTTATCGCCACCACATTATTATTGGCCGACTCCTCATCTTGCACAGTGAAATTACGCCCAAGCAAAGGGGCAAAACGGGTGAAGTCAAAAAAGTTACTACTGACCCGCTCGACATATAAATCCATGCCAATGTCATCGCTTGACAGTCGTGCGTCGTCGCGGTAATTAAAAGTGTATTCAGCGTATAACGTATCGAATAGTTGACTATCTTGTAACTGACTGCCGAGTTTGGCAATGTCAGACCCCAGAATTTGCTCGGCAGGATATTGTCCGCTCACCCCAAAAGTGACTATGGTATTTCCTTCTGGGGTGTCTAGTGGTTTGAACGCCATGGTAGAGACAAAATTAAAGGTTAACAGGCTGACGGTTAACCCGCCCATCAGAATAAAGCTGGTTAATACCGTGAATTTCGGTGATTTTGCCAGCAATCTTAATGCATATCGCAGATCTAGTAAAAATCCCATGCTAATACTCCTTAAGCGCTGATGGCAACAGGGGCGGTAATGCGATCGCCCACCAGTTGTCCGTCAAAAATATCGATTTGGCGACTGGCCCGCTCGCAAGTGCGCGGGTCGTGGGTGACCATACAAATGGTTCGTCCTTGTTGGTGCAGATTGTCGAATAAATCGAGTACGATACCGGCGTTTTTCGAATCTAAGTTGCCGGTGGGTTCGTCGGCGAGAATCAGTTTAGGGTCGTTTACCAGCGCTCTGGCAATGGCCACCCGCTGCTGTTGACCGCCTGAAAGTGCCGAGGGGAAGTGCTTCAAACGATGCGACATATCTACCTGCGCCAATACTTCTCTAGCCCGTTCTATGGCTATTTTGGCAGGATAATTGTCTTGATAGGTCAGTGGTAAAATCACGTTTTCTTCGACACTCAGGTCGCTGATAAGGTTAAATGACTGAAACACAAAGCCAATGTTCTCACAGCGAGCAGTGGCACGTTGGTCGCGGGTGAGGCTTGAAACATCGTGCCCCGACAGCTTATATAAGCCAGCCGATGGGGTGTCTAACATGCCAAGAATCGACAGTAAAGTTGATTTTCCGCAGCCAGACGGGCCGCTGACAGAGACGTATTCGCCCTGTTTGATGGTTAAATTAATGCCTGACAGTGCGAGGGTTTTCAGCTCGTCACCTTGAAAGTTTTTGTCGATTCCGTTGAGTTCAATAATGTTCATAATTAGTCCTTAATTGCTTAGGAAGATTTGTGCGTTTTGAGCGAAGTCGTCAGTTTTTGACACTATGATGCGATCACCCGGCTGCAACCCTGCGGTAATTTCGATGTCGTTGACCGAGCTTTGGCCAAACTTAACATCTATGGCATCAGCCAGATTGCCCTGTTTGTTGATTCTAAATACTCGGGTGGTCTGGTGATCTAGCGCATAATGGGGTTTTTTAACATATAAGGTGTTGTCTTTATTGGTGATTTGAATGATACCTTCAATCGACAATTCTGGTCTTGCTTCGCTGGGCATTTGCCCTTGCAGCTCGACTTCAACGGCGACCATGCCCTTAATGACCTGAGGGTCTATGCGGGTTACTCGTCCGCTAATTTGTGATTTACGGGTATCAATCTGCACAGACTGTCCGAGTTCAACATCTTTAATTTGCAGTTCTTGAATATTGATTTGTGCCAGCAACAAACCTGGGTCGGCGATTTTGCCGATGCTGCCGCCCATCGTGATATTCTGACCTAGCTCCAACTCCATACTTTGCAAAACCCCATCTTCACCGGCACGAACAATCAGATTATCGATTTGGTTATGGGCGCGTTGCAATTCATTTTGCCTATGTGTTTGTTTAACCCGGTGGGCCTGCTTAAGCGCAGCCACATTAATTTTGAGTTTGGCCAGTTTCTTTTGCTGTATTTGCCAATCTAATTTGGTGCTGTCGACCCGAAAGGCACTGCGTTGATATTCGATGTCAGACACCGTGCTGTTGCCCATTTGGCGTAAACGGTTTTGCGCATCTAATTCAAGCTTGTTGCCGTTGAAATCCATTTTTGACCGTGATACGCGAGCTTCTGCGTCGAGCACTTGTGAGTCGAGTGAAGCCTCTGCCGCTTTATTCTCAGCAACTAATTGGTCGAGTGCCGACTGCGCGCCTACGGCCAATTGTGCCAGTTGCGGATTGTTTAATTTAACAATTGCCTGCCCCTTGGCCACTTTGGCTCCGGCCCGAAGGTAAATGGTTTCGACCCGACCGGCCACACGAGAAGACAACCAAACCACTTTTTGTGGTTTTAGCAGACCCACGCCCCTGACGTTCACCTGAAAGTTGCCGTTTTTAACCTGCGAAATACGTAATTGTTCGACCGACACAAAAGCGGTGGCTTCACCAAAGTGATTTTTTGCCATCACAATCCCGGCAATCATCAGTACGATCACCACAGTAATCGACAAATAACGCAAATACGGTTTTTTGTGATTTTCTATTTTGATATCCATTGTTGTCCTCTTGCAGGTTTACTTTCGTGCTTTGATATTGCAAGGGCAGTGCCAAGAGCTATCTATTTGAATTTATTGAGGTTGTTGTTTATGGGGTTTTGTGGAGTGTGTCGATTCCGACACGAGGCTTTTGAATGATGTATCGGAATCGATGCAGTTTTGCGACTAACCTTCGGGCATAACAAAGCCGTTTACACCTCTTACCCAACCATCTGAGGACTTGAGTCTCTTTGGTAACACCGCTTGATAGGCATCGCTGTGGTACCAGGCCATGGCGTTTTCTTCAGATTCAAATTCGATGACCACAAGGGATGGACCACCACTGCCTTCAAGAAATTCACCCGAGTGGTCAAAAACCAGCGGTTTGCCACCATGCTCTAGCAGAATAGGCATAGCCTGCTCTACGTATTGCTCATACAAAGCCTGATCGCTGATAGTAACGTTGCCGACAAAATAATATGCCATGATTTACGCCTTTTTTTGATTGATTCTTTGTTTGAGAATAGCAGGGATTTTTGTATTAGTCTGGCCCCTTGATTTTAGAGCTATGAATTTGTTGGGTAAATTAACACTTCATCGTCTCTGACCCCCTCCTAGATTAACACTTCATCGTCTCTGACCCCCCTCCTAGATTTAAAAAGGGAAATACCTCTTAAATATGTCAGCCTTGCAAGACTACGGCATTGTCGTATAATTATAGTTATGATCACATTAATCGAATCTCCTTTGTTCACTAAGCTATGGCCAGATTACTGGTCTGAGGATGAACGCGGTGCATTTTCTGCATGGTTAGCCCAGAATCCTGGTGTAGGTGATGTTGTGCCGGGTTCTGGTGGGGTTCGAAAGGTTCGCTGGTCACTTGAAGGGCAGGGCAAAAGGGGTGGTGTTCGTGTGATTTATTTTACCGAATTCAATAAAGGCTGTATTTGGTTGTTAACCATTTACGCTAAATCTAAAAAAGGGAATATCCCATCCCATATTCTAAAACAGTTAAAAGAGGTATTAGTCGATGGTCATGAATGAAGAAGAGCTTATTGAGCGCGATTTAAAACGGGATGTTTGGCAAGAGACACTGGATGCGGTGCTTGATATTAAAGCGGGTAATGTCGGTTGTGTAGAAACCGTTGAACTGTTGCCGGTTGTTGAAGCTCGGCAAAAATCAGGATTGTCACAATCACGCTTTGCCGAGCTTTTGGGCGTTTCAGTTCGTACCTTGCAAGACTGGGAGCAAGGACGACGTAAACCGAGTCGGGCTGCTAAGTCTTTGATTCAAATAGCGAAGCAACGTCCAGATGTATTACGTGAGGTGTTTGGGTGAGTAAATGGATTATAAAAAGTTACAAACAACAATAATACCACTCTTAAATTCTGAATCGGTTACGCAGCCCCAAACCAATCAAAAACAAGCAGATAATTGACAGCACACTGTGCGTCACCATGACCACGTTCGCCCAGGCTGTTGGTTTATAACCAAATAGTACCTTGGCGCTGCGTTCTTTTAATTTTCGAGCATTGGCAATGACAGGAATGCTATTTACTGCCGTAAAAACGATTGCATGGCCGACAGTGTCAAGCAGCGGTGCTTTGGTATTTGGCACCCCTGTGGTAAAGAGTGTGACGACGATAACGAATAAAAGGCAAAATGCGGCGACTGGCCTACCGATGCTTTGGCCGTAATTACTCAGTACAGAGAATGCGCCATCGAGCAGTGATGCAAAAAAACCTTTTTCAATCCAACGTTTTGCGCGCATTTCATCGGCATGGAATCTTAGGGCCAGTTCGTGATCTTTATTGTTTTCAGCAATCTCTTTAAGGCGTCTCAATCGACCTGCGTCATCTTTGTCACTGGCTTCTTTGCGTAAGGGATTGCCAGTCCTTGTTGGTTTGCAGGCTAGACCATCCAGCGCAACTTGATTAGCGAGTTTGGTATTGGTTAAATCCAATACGCAATTGAGTTTTAGATTGGTTAAATCTAATGAGCTTTCGAACATGGCGTGTTTGAAGGATAGTGATTCTATTGCTTGACTATTCTTCACACCATCGAGTGATACATTGCCGTTGAATCTGACGTACTTGAAGTCGTATTGCCCGCTGCCAAATTCGGCCTTGGCAAAGTTGGCATCGCCTTGTTCGAAGGTGGATTTATAGAACTTGAGGTTACCCGCGTTAAACTTGGCGCCTGCGAAGTTTACATGGCCCTTACCGAAGTCGATTTTCGAAAAATTATTCTGTCCATCGCCAAAGGATGCACCAATGAAATTGACCGAACCTTCGCCAAATATCGCCCTTTTAAAACTAACACTGTCTTTGCCAAACTGTGCATCTTTGAAATCTACATCACCGTCACCAAATTTCACTTCTTGAAAATCGACATTGCCTTTGATTAGCTGCATTGCACCAAAGCTTTTAATACCAGCGCCAAATGTGGCATTGGCAAAAGAGACATTGCCCGAACCGAAAGTCAGAACGTTAAAAAAAGTTTCTCCAGTGTTAAACTCAGCAAGATCAAAACTGATATCACCATGGCCAAAAGTGGCCTCTGTGAAGTCAATTGAACCTTTACCAAACTTCACTTGCTCAAAATTGACATTGCCATCACCAAAACCTGTTCTGGAGAAGTATATATCACCATCAGCGAACTGGGCATTTTGAAAAATAACCAAGCCTTCGCCCAGCTTGACGTCATCAAAATTGATTTTGTGGCTTTTCCAAACAGTACGTCTAAATGCCAATTCACCCTCGCCAAAGTTGGCATCGGATTAATCAACCTCTGCTGAATTTATGTGTGAGCCACTAAAATTAACTCTGCCTTCTAGGGCTCTGCTGTGGCTGAAATCAAGTTTGTTGCCTCCGAAATCACACTTAATAAAATCAAGATTTCCTTCACCAAAATCGGTGTGATTAAAATTGACTTCACCATCGCCAAAATCGGAGTTATTGAAGTTAATATACCCGTTGCCGAAAGTAGCTTGTTTAAAATTGATCGTCTTGCTTGTCCATGTGGTGTCTGAAAAATTCACTTCTTCATCACCAAAGGATGTGCCCTCAAAGTCGACAGTTGTTGCTGCAATGGTGGTATTGCTAAAATCAATTGCGCCCGCTTTAAACACCGCTCCTTTAAGAGACAACTGTTCTTGCTCTAATTTACTTTGATTGAACTTGACGTTGCCATCACCAAATTGAGTGCCGGTAAAATTGAGGTGTTTGGTGCCAAGGAGGGCTTTGCTAAAGTCAATGTTGCCTGTATCAAAAGTGGCTTTGGCAAAATCAATGACTGCACCATCAAACTCAGCGGCTACAAAGGTGACATCACCTTTAGCAAATCTGGTTTTAACAAAACTAACGTTACCTTTGGTTATTTGAGCCAGCTTAAAATTAACGGGTCCTTCACCAAATGTGGTTTTTTCAAAGCTAACATTACAGTTTTCCCATCTAATACCTTTAAAGTTTACAAGGCCATCGCCAAATTGGGTTTCAGCAAAATTTACTATAGGGTCCAATGATGAATCTGGATCGGCATAAGTCACAACTAAGTCGGTGAAGTCAATATCCCCTTTTGTGAAAGTGGCTTTATTGAATAAGAGATTGCCTTCTTTGATTGTTAGTTGACTGAAATTGACATGGCCTTCGTTGAATCGCGTTTCATTAAAGTTGAGGTCTGTTTCCGTCAATTTGCAGTCTGAAAAATCTATATCGCCAGTGCCAAAAATTGCTTTGGAGAAGTTGATTGATTTTTGTTGATTGTCGTTTTTGCTATTTTTGTTTATGAAGGTGGTTTTCTCGCCAAATTGGGACGAAGAGAAGTTAACATCACCATCGCCAAAATTTGTATCGACGAAACTAACTGCACCAGATTTAAATCTCGCACCTGAAAAATTCACATTACCTTCACCAAATATTGCGTTATCAAATTTGACGTCGATACTTTCCCATTCAGTTTTGCTGAAATCCACCTCTTTATTACCAAAGTTTGTTGTTGAAAAATCCATTATTTCAGTTTGAAAACAGACCTCTTTAAAGCTCACATAACCACTGCCAAATTTACAGTCTGTAAAACAGGTTTCTTTGCGCCCAAAAGTCAAATGGTCAAAGCTGACGTTGCCATCACCGAATTTGGTTTGAGAAAATATTAAGTTAATTGGAAGGGTATGATGGTCAGCTTCATCTAGTTTGATCGCTGCAAGGGATATGTCGCCGGTGTCAAAAATGGCGCGAGTGAAATCAATATAGCGGATGAAGCGTCCTTGCATATTAAAGTCTATTTTAAAATGGCCTTTATTGAACCAAGTTCTGGTGAAGTCTAATTTGTTAAGGGCTAATTCGTTGTTGATAAAGCTGATATCACCTTCGCCAAAAGTTGCATCTGTGAAATTCATACCATCAAGAGTGCCTTTTGAACCCTCAAGTCTGAAGTCACCAGCGTTAATTTGAGTCCTTGTAAAATTGAGGTGGGCTTTGGTGTTATTTTGTCCACTATTAAAAGTGCAGTTGGTGAATGCGATGTTACCACTGCTAAATACTGCATCTACAAAATTCACACTGCCAAGTATTGAGTTGGCAAAGTTGATGTTTTGCGAGCCGAACTTGGCGCCTTTAAAAATCAAGTTATTGTCAGGGATGTTCATACCGCTGAAATCAACTGTCGATTGAGTAAAATCGACACCAGAAAAGTCAACACTATGTGCATTGCTATGCGAACATATAAAATGCGCTTTTGCAAAGGCGATATAACCTTTTGGGAAAGTGAAACCAACAAAGGAAATTATGCTTTCATTTGTTTTGTATGCCAAATATGCGCCATCAAAACCAATATCAGCATCAGGATGCTCCTCAACCCAAGCATTCCAAGCATCTTTGCCTTTACGGAATAAATTTGTGAGTTCTTGACCAAATAGGGTGACGTTTTCAGGTGGATTCGTTATGTCGTTCTCATTCATCGTGGCAAGTGGGTGTTAGTTATTATTGGAAATGATAATAGCTTAAGGTCGTGAAGATTACCTGTTAAATTTACCGTTATTTCTATTGCCACCAAACAACGCTATTCCTTAATTGGGCTCTACGTGCGCGAGGGTATAGATTTAATCTGATTTGGCAACTGTAGGTCGGTGTTCGACTCCAGGGATTGGAGGAGGTAGGGCAACGCAGGATGCCAAAGCCGAGAGGAGCGAAGCGACGAAGCCCAACATTGTACACAATATCAATAAGTTGCAAATGTCGGGCTTCGTCGCAAGCTCCTCAACCCGACCTACATGTGATTAAATCAACAGCCTAGCGCGGAGCGCACCTTACGGTGGTTTTTCGGAATGTTACAGATGATAGGCGTTGCGCATCATTATAAAAATGAGGCGCTAATTAATCTAAATCAAACCCACTCTTTGGGAGAAAGATAATTCTCATACAAATCAGCCTCTGGAGATCCTGCTTCTGGCTGAAAGTTATATTCCCATCGCGCCAGTGGCGGCATTGACATCAAAATTGATTCTGTACGGCCACCAGTTTGCAAACCGAACAGCGTGCCGCGGTCGTAGACCAGATTAAATTCGACATAACGGCCACGGCGGTAGAGTTGGAAGTCTCTTTGCTGTTCGGTGAACGGGGTGTCTTTTCGTCGTGCCATTATTGGTAGGTAGGCGTCGAGGAAACCGTTGCCCACTGCTTGCATGAAGTCGAAACTCTTTTCAAAACCCCATTCATTTAAATCATCGAAGAACAAGCCGCCGACGCCTCGGGTTTCTTTGCGATGTTTGAGGTAAAAATAGTCGTCGCACCATTTTTTGTATTTGGGATAAACCGCTTCGCCGAAGGGGTCGCACAGGTCTTTAGACACCTGATGCCAGTGCACTACATCTTCTTTGTGTGGATAAAAAGGGGTTAAGTCGAAGCCGCCACCAAACCACCAAATGGGGTCGTGCCCTTCTTTTTCGGCGATAAAAAATCGTACGTTGGCGTGGCTAGTGGGTATGTTGGGATTGTTGGGGTGGATCACCAAAGAGACACCACACGCATGAAAACTCCGGCCTTCTAACTCTGGTCTGTGGGCCGTAGCTGATGCCGGCATGTTTTCACCAAACACGTATGAATAGTTCACGCCGCCTTGTTCGATAACATCGCCGCCGGTTAATACTCGGGTTCTGCCGCCACCACCGGCTTCGCGTTGCCATAAATCTTCGACAAATTTGGTGCTGCCATCGGCTTGCTCCATTCCTGCGCAGATGGTGTCTTGCAGTTTTAATAAAAAGGCTTTTACGACTTCTATATCAACATTCATGAGAGGTTCCTATTATTGGAGGTTCGGGCTGTGGCGGCTCGGGCTAATGGCGGTAAACAATTCCGCTGATGGCATCGATGATTTTTGACGGTTGTAAAGTGGTGTCGGGGGCGCCGGGCACAATATGACTGACTTTATCGCCGATTTGGTGGCGTAATGCGTCGATATTGTCGATTGCGGGTTGGCCGCTCAAATTGGCGCTGGTCGACACTAAGGGTTTGCCAAATGCTAGGCATAATTGCTGTACCACCGGATGAGCGCTCACTCGTACGGCAATTGAGCTGTGGTCGCCTCTTAGCCAATGTTGTGTTGTTGTTGCGGCGGGCATAACCCAAGTTGTGCCGCCGGGCCAAGTGGC
>JABSOG010000909.1 GCA_013216025.1 Algicola sp.
CGCAATAGGGAATAGGAGAAAGAAGGTCAGTGATATTGGCTGATAGGTAAAAAGGCCAAAGCGTCTATACAACAAGTCTCTCTGGCCCTTTGGTTTTCCTGTTATAGGGGTTTTTCGATGGCAACCAAGTGTTCATCTTGATAAATAATAGGCAACTCGCTCATAGGCTGCTCACTCATGTCCGACTCATTCATGAACAGCTCAGCAGTTTATCGAAATCATCTATGGTGTTAATCAATACATTGGCCTTTATACCTAGTGTGTTAAACGCTTCTTGAGCCATGGGGGTGATGGCAATCTCACCCGGCAGCGGGTGGTCACCATCAATCAGGACATTCATGCGAGGGATAAGGATAAACTGCAACCATTGCTCAAACTTTAAGGTATCACAACAAAAAGGCTGCTGACTCGACAGGGCCTGCGCCGATGGGTAATCTTGTTGCCACAGCGATAACTGCTTTAACTGGGTTTCAATGGCTTGGAGCAAGAGCTTCGCCGATTGCTGTTTTATCACTTGGTTCTTCACCCTTATATTTGATAATGCTGCGCATTATGGCAACCCTGCGGGTTAAAATCAAAAGCATTCAACACGGACAAATACAGGGATGTATTATGATAGGGCAATGCAGGAGCTATTGCCGAGGCACGGAGCGGCGGAGGAAAGAAAGAGAAAACGTAACAAAAATTAACACACTAGATCGAAAACAGCTTAAGCCGACATTTTTATTTTTTAATCTTTTCCTCTTTCTTACTCCGTCTCTCCGTGCCTCCGTGTTGAGATCTTTTGATTTTAAAATGAGCATAGCGATAACCGCGTGATTGTAGATACCGGTTGATCGCTATATAATCAGCGCTCTTTTTTGCACCGGGGCCACCATAATGACCGACCAACTGTCTACCATCCATCAATTGCTTGAATCGACCGATACTCAGTATCGGGTGTTCGATATGGGCCGCCGGGTGCAAAAAATCTCGCAAGACGATTTCAGGGCCTTTGAAAATGCCACTGTTCCCTACCCGTATCCGTTGAAGAAAAAAGCTTGGTTCGCGATTTTGTTTTGGGACAAAAAACGCTCTGAACAGCAGTTTTTGTGGTTTTTAAATTTTGAACTCGATGAACAAGGCAAACTGATTCAGGCAGTACGCAACCACTTCATCCATATGGTGATTGAAGTATTAGGCACCGACCTCACCGAAGGCAACGACGACCAAGACAAGCTCGACAACAATCCTTATACCTTTAAGCCAGATCAGAACAAACTGGCGATACTCAATGCCCAAATCAAAAGCCAAATGAAGCAAAACGCTTCTATTTATTACGAACATGCGCAAAACTATCTGCGCGGTTTGCTCGGCTGGCAAGATTGGCAGAGTGTTGGCGTTCAAGGGTTGGGCGATTTTGTTACCCGATTAGACAGCGACGACAATCTGGCGAGTTTGTTAAAAGCCTTGCCCAACCTGCCTCAAGAGGTAGAAATGCCGCTGTTGAGTTTGCTTGAACACATCAGTATTCCGACCCAATTGACCGAGACTTTGTACGATAAAGCCTTACACGCTTTAAAAAACAACGACCAACCGGCATTGATTAATTGTTTAAGGGCCATATCTAACAGTAAGGCGATTAAAATTCGCCAGAAATTATTAACCGAGATATTGGCCTCAGACTTGGCAACAGATCAACAAGTTTTGTTGGTGATCACCGGGCGTTGCTGGCTTGACCTGCAAGACGATACCCTGCGTCACCAGTTTTTAGAAAGCCTCGCCAGCGCCAGCCCTGATCAGGTATTGTTCCAGGGCATTGTCGCTGACTTAGTGGCAATTCCGGCGATACGCAGTCAATTATTACAAAGCTTTAGAAACCCCGAGCGCTCGGCCACACTGGCAACGGCCATTGGCCACTTGTTCTCTCAATAGCCTGTTATCGCCGAAATGTCGGACCACCTGAAATTTACATCCATGATAAATTTCAGGAAACCGTTGTGTCGAAGTAAATTCGACTTCACTCACATTTCAACATCAGCAGCGGCTGTCGGTTGAAATAGCGGTACATCCATGTACCGCATCACCTGGAGTATTAACGTGGAAGAAATCTGGATTGCGATGTTGTTCTTTTGTATTGCTTGGCACTTTTATTATCAGCGCAAACTGGCTGAATCGGCTCGGCTTTTTATTCAAAAATATTGTGAAGAAAACCAGTTACAATTCATGAGTATCGCCAAACTCAAAGCGCGGTTAGTGATGGACAGTAAAAGCGGTATTCAATGGGAAAACCACTACCATTTTGAATTCAGCGGAGATGGCGAAAGTAGTTATGAAGGTACCCTGACTTTGCGGGGCACCAAGGTAAAAAATATTGATATGCCGGTTTATCGAGTGAATTAGTGCGTGAGATAAAACATAACAGCATTCACGTGCTATGCGCTTTTACGAAACATCAATTGGCCTTTGACATAACCGACACTGACCTGTGATACGTATTCGTAATCGTAACTATTGAAAAAATCGAGGTATTTTTCGAGGGTGACATAAACGCCAACACCGGCAGAGGTTTCGTCTTTTTCGACCAATTCGTCAACCGCCTTGATTAGCACATTGCCCAAACCACTTTGTTGGTGGTTAGGGTGGATAGCCAAAAAAGCCATCATGTGGTAACGATCATAAATCATCGCTGCCCTGAGTTTTTCTTCCTTTTCAATCATTTGCTTGGTGCTCATAAACCCAGCGGTCAGCAACATTTTCAAACGCCAGTGCCAAAACCGGCCAACGCTCATGCCAAAATCAGGTGAAACCACACATGCCACACCCAAGAGTTGTTCGCCAACAAACAAACCAATCACATGCTCTTTGGCTTGCCAAAACACATTGATCTCTTCTTTTATAGCAGCACGCAAACGCTTGTCGTAATCGGATTTGTCTGCCTGAAAAATCTCCATGAACAATGGATCATCATAATAGGATTGGTACAACAACGAAGCAGCAGCATTCAAATAGCGGCTGGTCATTGGGGCTATTGTCGCCACGCGTTCTTTTTGCGGTTCTATCACACTGTGTACCATGAATCACCTTTTGTTATAATTTGGCTAAAAATGAAAAACACCAGCCATCCCAGAGTATCAACGCCAGTAAAAAAAGCAACCCTGAACCATCAATATGCCCTCAAACGGATGATTTTCAGCGCTATTACCCGCATAGTATCCACTCAACCCCGCCCAATACAAGCCTGCAATAACATTGAATTCAAAGGCAAAAGACTCAAGTGTAAATATATGTGATATTAATTGTCATTACGGTTAAAGTTTTGTCCCCGCGCATTGATTATCTGGTTGAAAAACAACGGTTTTAACACAAAAAGTTGTTTTCCCCTGTTCAATATAATGGCTTTACGTTAACATCTTCGCTTATTGACCCACGGCCTATAGCCTGATTATACCAATCGCATTAATTTACTGGTCTACTTTTTGGTCGGGTAAAATGGTCAATGACAAGGCATTAATTGCCGTATG
>JABSOG010000910.1 GCA_013216025.1 Algicola sp.
CACAGATATACAGATGATCGATGGTAATTTCATCCACTAGGTGCCGTAAATGATAACCTAAACGCACTCCA
The DNA here is from genome assembly GCA_013216025.1 of Algicola sp. GTDB lineage: Bacteria > Pseudomonadota > Gammaproteobacteria > Enterobacterales > Alteromonadaceae > JABSOG01. The sequence goes on from JABSOG010000910.1 coordinate 72, forward strand.
AACAAAATCATTGAACCCAAGTGGACAGGTATGGTGGTTAAAGGCTCCAATTCTTCTTGGGCATCAAGAAAAACCTGATGGATTTTGTTCATGTATTTGGTGTGTATAAAGGTATTTTCTACCTCATCATCAAGGCTGAATGCCAAACGAGTGTATTGTGGGTTCTCAATCAACTCTTCAACCTGCTTGCGACACTGCTTTACCGGATCATCACCATATAAAGGACGACCAGTGTAGTTATCAATCAGATTGGCGGCGCCAGAGACCGAACAGACCATTTGCGTTTTTTGGGGACGGTAGTGACGAAATTGCGCCGCAATCTCAGGCATATACTTTTCAAACGCTCGGATATTTTCTTCAAACTTTCTCGGCATACTGTTGGCGAGGGCTTTTTCTAGACGGGCTTTTTCAGCCATCAAATCGAGCTGTTTTTCGGCGTGTGCCAAAAGCTCGTCAATTTCATCAAGTGAAGACATGAATGGTTTATACCTCTTGCCAGCGATAAATCACTAGCTATTGAATTGGTGTGCCTTGTAGGCGGGCAGTGCCTTTTCGGCATTCTTGATTGCACGTAGTGAGTTTCGAGTCTTTTTCAATTCTTGCTGAGCGTTTTTCAGATAATGTCCATCTGATTTGAGCATTAATTGATACAACTGACCGACCTGATCCACTTGTTGCGTATTTAATGAATTGATTATAAGCGATAATTTTTGTAAAAATAAACCCCGTTGTTCAATTAAACTGTTGGTTGCCTGCCAATCTTCGGTTTCACAGGTTTGATACAACTGGGTATTGCAGGATTCGATATCCTCCAGCAGGGTGCTGAATTCATTCTCCACCGATGATTATCCTCTTTGTGCTTGTAGTGCTAGGCCCTTTTCGACTTCAGACTGTGGAATTGAATCCCAGCCACTTTTGATTTCGAGCATCAACTGCATTGATTCTACCAAAGGCTCGGTGGTACGTTCAATGCTGGCATCGTTAATACGACCAATCATGTATTCGTACAAACCGGCCAAGTTTTGCGCCACTTCACCGCCAATTTCCATATCCAACGATTCAGCCAGTGCATGTAAAATAGCGGTGGCTTTAGACAAATTCTCAGATTTGCCTTGCAGGTCTTTACGTTCAATACAACCTTTGCCTTTCGCCAAACGTTCCAAACAACCATGCATCAACATTTGAATGATAGTATACGGATTGGCACCAGCAATTTGAGTTTTTATACTCTCTTTTTGGTACGCATTAATTCTTCTGTTTGCTATCATAGTAACTGCTGCCTTTTATATCTGCGATTAAGCTATATTGTTATCCAAAACACTCATCCACGATAGGATTGAGGAGGGCGTTGTGTCGAAGTCAATGACTAACGGTTATTTGTCTCTGGTAAAGCCCGGTAGATTCGCTAATGACTGAGTAATGGCGTTGCCCTGAGAACGCATACCGGCAATCAACACATCAAGACTGGCATATTTTTGTCTCAGTCGTTTTTCGAACAATTCCATTCGGTAGGCATGATTTTCTTTGTCCTCTTCAATCCCATCTATCTGCTCATTAAGCTGATCTTCTTCAGCCTTGATAATACCACCACTTTTGAGATATAAATCAAGTGTATCACCTATTATGCTGCCTACCCCTCCAAGACCAGCAAACAACGTGCCAATATCATCGTAAGAGTTCTCCATTGCCTCATCCAAGGTATTCACCGAAGTGGGATCGATCTTAAGATGACCGTTATTGTCCATTGAAATACCGACATCAAATATCGTTTGCAGGTTGCCGGCACCACTGACAAAGGTACCCACCTGATTAAGCAGCGCATTTTTCAAACCCCGTGCGGTCGCATCAGCTGTTTTGGACAGGATCACCGTACTGAGGATACTCATCGCCCCATTAAACGCGTCAACAAACTCAGAGATGGTTTTTTTGACGGTTTCTTTGTCGGTGTCGACATTAAATGTCGCAAAATCATTTGCATCAGCAGCATCACTGTCTCTAAGCACAGTCACGGTGCTGTCTTGAATAGCATCGGCAAAGGTATTGGTGCTGCTGGTTGTGAGGATGCCGTCGATTTTCATGGTGGCATCTTTTGCCACATCAGCCGCAGCGATAACCATGCCACCAGCACCACCAGCGTTGGCTACGGTCGAAACCTTATCCAGTTCAGCCGTATCGTTGGTCACCGTCAAATCATTGCCGCTACCAGTTTCATCTGAAGAAAAAACCAACTTTGACAATGGAGTACCACCACCGGTATTGATGATATTGGCAGAAACACCAAAATTATCGGCACTGTCGTTAATGGCCGTTCGTAAATCGGCAAGTGTTGCACCGGCGGCCAAGGTAATATCAAATGTTTTGGCACCAGCGGTAAAGGTCATGGTACCACCAGTAGCAGTAACCACATCGGTTGTTGCGCTGTACGCATTCGCATCATCAGCCACTGCCCGGCTGCCTTGAGCCAGCGTGACCTCAGAAATTTTAAAATTACCAACGGTTGCGGTATCTGTAGAACTAACCGAGATTAAATCAGAACCAGTTGATGGTTGAGTGACCGTTGATGCCCGTTTGGTGAAATTATCGATGTCTTTAAGGAAATCAACCTTGGTATTTAATACACTAATATCAGACTTGATTTGACCGATAGCCGTCAATTGTAGTTTAACTGCCGACTCTCTTTTGTCGAGCTGTGCTAATTTGGGCAGGTTTTCTGCGTCAACGGTTGCTTTAATGATGCCTTCAAGATCCAATCCGGATCCGACACCTGCTGATGTAATGGCCATAACAACCCCCTAATCATATAATATTGGTTTAACATGAACAGACAACGACAGACCAAGCTAATTTAAGCTGTATTAAGGTCTATCGCGCTGATTCAAGACTACATAAACTGTCTGCCGGTTACGATGTTTGCCGACTTCACCCGGCAAGTGTTGCCGTTTAGGCGATCATTGCAGGCATTAACGTCAAAATTGGCATCATCCTTATGCATTAAGAGTTAAGTAGTGACATTCACACTTGGGATTCAAACAACACCCCTTGTGGTTTATCCAGCTTGTCGGATGCATTTTGAAGTTTCTCAGCAACCTTAATAAATTCCTCTGACGGAATCTGGCGGATCACTTCATTGCTTTCCTTGTCAAGCACCTTAATGACTACCCGACCACCTTCATCTTCACCGGAGCTAAACTCCAGTTTTCGGCTCTGTATGTTTGAAAGTTCATTGGTTGTGTCCAATGCAATCTTCAACTTCTCGCTCAGAGCGCTTTCTTGGGCCGCTTTTTCAACGGCATCTTCCTCACCGTTTTGCTCCCCTTGTTTAAGTTTATCGGCATCAAAGCGCAATACTTGAGCGCTAATTTGACCATTTTGCTGTTGTGTTCCCGAAGAATCCGGGGACGATTGTTCTTTTGCCTGAACAGTTTGCTGA
>JABSOG010000911.1 GCA_013216025.1 Algicola sp.
TGTCTGGGCATGATGGGTATCGCCCGCGAAGTCGGTGTACTCAATCGACTGCCGGTTAACGCACCTCAGTGGTCACCTAGCGAAGTCACTATTGACGACACTTTTGGCATCACTATCGAAGCGGGCGAAGCTTGCCCACGATATGCCGGACGCGTCATCAAGGGCATTACCCCTAGCGCCACTACACCGTTGTGGATGATTGAAAAGCTCCGCCGTGGCGGCATTCGTTCAATCGATCCAGTGGTTGATGTAACCAACTACGTATTGCTTGAACTCGGTCACCCAATGCACGCGTTTGACTTAGACAAACTGTCGGGCAGCATCATTGTTCGAACCGCCAAAGAAGGCGAAAAGCTGACGTTACTGGATGGCAATGAAACGCAATTAAAAACCGATACGTTGGTCATCGCCGATGAGCAAAAAACATTGGCCATTGCCGGTATATTTGGTGGGGCAGAATCTGGTGTTACCAAGGATAGCCAAGACATTTTCCTTGAAAGTGCGTTTTTCACCCCTAACTTAATCATGGGTAAAGCCAGAAGCTACGGTTTGCATACCGATGCATCACATCGCTATGAGCGTGGTGTTGACCCACAAATGCAAATTCACGCCATGGAACGTGCAACCCAGTTGTTGCTAGACATCGTTGGCGGCCAAGCAGGCCCCATCATTGAAGCCAAAGTTGATGAGCATATTCCACAGCCTAAAACCATCGGATTACGCCCTGGGCGCATTACACGCATCATAGGCATTGAGATTGCTGGTGAAGAAGTCGAAGATATTTTGACTCGTCTAGGCCTTACAGTAGAAAAAGATGGCGAAAACTGGTCGGTAACAGTGCCCACTTATCGTTTTGACATCAAAATCGAAGTTGATTTGATTGAAGAAATTGCGCGGGTTTACGGTTACAACAATATTCCTAACTTGCCGCCGCTGGCCCACCTTAACATGGCCAAACGCACTGAGTCCCATATTGCCATTGCCAAATACCGAAACTTGTTGGTTGCGCGCGGATTTACCGAAGCCATCACTTACAGTTTTGTTGATCCTAAAGTGCAAAACGCTTTGTATCCTGATCAAAAAGGCATGGAATTGCCACACCCAATCTCTGCTGATATGTCGGTCATGCGCTTGAGTTTATTGCCCGGTTTATTGGCTGCGGTTGTTCATAACCAAAATCGCCAGCAGGCGAGGGTTCGATTATTCGAACAGGGGCTATCTTTTGTGCCAGATACCAGTGCGGATTTAGATATTCGTCAAGAAACCATGCTTGCTGGCGTGATTGCCGGGTCACAAACCGGTGAACATTGGGCGCAGGATGATCGCAATGTTGACTTTTTTGACATCAAAGGTGACGTTGAAGCGCTGCTGGCATTAAGTTGCAAAGAAAGTGAATTTAGTTTCGAAGTCGCTGATAATTCAGCACTTCATCCTGGACAGTCTGCCAGCATTTTATGCAATGGCAAAGAGATTGGTTACCTCGGTGCCATTCATCCACGCTGTCAAAAGCAGATTGGTCTCAATGGTCGGACATTTGTTTTTGAAATTAATTTGAAGGCAGTTTCCAGCGCCAAAATTCCTACAGCCGCCGTTATATCAAAGTTTCCCGCCAATCGGCGTGATTTGGCGATAGTGGTAGATCAAGCGATTGATGCAGGAAAAGTCATTTCTTTCATAGAAAAAGTTGGCGTAAATCAATTGGTTGACCTAAAATTGTTCGATGTATACCAAGGTAAAGGTGTCGAGCCGGGGTTCAAATCTCTGGCCATATCTTTAACGCTCCAAGATCATGAGCGTACCCTGGAAGACAAAGACATAAGTCAGGCTGTTGACACCGTAGTCGAGGCACTGGCCAAAGAATTTAACGCATCGTTGAGGGAGTAGTTTTTATGGCGCTGACCAAAGCTGAAATCGCAGAGCATCTGGTTGATAAACTGAAAATTAACAAGCGAGACGCAAAAGAAGTGGTAGAAGCATTTTTTGAGCAGATACGCAACGCGCTGGAAAGTGGTGAGCAGGTCAAGTTATCTGGGTTTGGTAACTTTGATCTTAGAGACAAAAGCCAACGACCGGGGCGAAATCCCAAAACTGGAGAAGACATACCCATCTCAGCCCGCCGAGTGGTGACTTTCAGGCCAGGTCAGAAGCTCAAAAATAGAGTGGAACAAAGCGGCAAGTAAGCTGAATAAACAACTGCTTTGGTTAAAGATTCAAATTAACGTTACCCAGAAGATTTATCTTCCGGGTAACCGATTTGATACAAATTTTTAAACTTTATTTTAACAATGTTACCTGCCAATGTGGTATATATAGTGTCTATGCCCTAGCTTTGTAGCGAGTATTAAAGTCAATGCCCAACCAACGACGTCTAAATGAAGTAAACGATGTAGCCACACAAGACGCCGAATCAACACAGGCTCAACTGCTGTCGTTAAAACGTCAAACCAAATACCTCAATATCATCAATCAATTTTCCCTTGCCATCATGGAGCTAAACAAGCTCGATGATGTTTACCGTTACGTCACTCAAGACGTAGTGGCCAAACTGGGTTTTGATGATTGCGCCATTTACATCCTTAACAAACAAACCAACATGCTCGAAAATGTCTCTGTTCATGGTATTAAGGTTGCCGCAGATGGTGAGACTTGCGGGATTGGTTCATTGGCGTTGGGCGCGGGTATTGTCGGTAGCTGCGCGCAAACGGGTGAGGTTATCTTGGTTAACGATACTTCTTTGGATGCGCGTTATATTGCTGATGTGAATCCGGCGTTGTCAGAGATTGCCGTACCGCTCATTCACGATGGCCAAGTCATTGGCGTGATTGATTGTGAAAACAACGAACGTCATGCCTACAACAGCGAACATCAACAAATTTTGGTGACAGTGTCGTCGATATTGTCAACCAAAATGCAAAAATCATTGGCTGTGATTGAACTTGAAGCCTCGGTGCACAAACTCGAATATGCCGAAAGTCTGCAAGCGGCGTTGTTTAGAATCGCCTCGTTGAAATCCTCTGCCGAAGAAATCGACCTGTTTTACAAAGAAATTCATTCCATCGTTAACAGCCTGTTGTTTGCCAAAAACTTTTTTATTGCTTTGTATGATGAAAGCTCTGAATTACTCAATTTTCCTTATTATTGTGACCAGTTCAGTGATGTCGACCCCACTCAGTCGTTTTCACGCAACATGCTCGAACACAGTTTGAGCGGGTGGGTATTTCGCAATCAAAGACCTTTACTGGCAGGCCCGCAAGAAGTCAAAGACATGCAAGCCGATGGCGAAATTCAAATTTTTGGTGAATTAGCCGAATCTTGGCTTGGCATACCATTTGATTCCGGTGAGCATGTTAAAGGCGTGGTGGTCGTCCAATCTTACGATAAAGACTGCATCTATCACGAACGTGACAAAGAACTGCTGATATTTGTTTCACAACACATCAGTCACGCGCTCGACCGAATATTTTCCGAACAAAAGCTGCAACATCAGGCCCT
>JABSOG010000912.1 GCA_013216025.1 Algicola sp.
GCCGCAAGTCTGATTGCACCTTAAGTGTCGGGGCCGACCAACAAAGTCAGCAGGTATTCCATTCTGCCAAAGCTATTGATACCGTCTGGGTTCATTTTAGAACGTTAGTTGAAAGTCTCGGTTTCACCGTCGATGATGTTGACCGTAGCGGTAAAAAGTTATTTATCACCTACGCTGTACAAGAGCAGGGTTTTTGGGATTCGATTTGGGGTGATGATGTGGTGCAGTTGTCATTGGCACCAGCGCAATATGTGCTCAAAGTAACCTCAAGCGACAAACAAAGTGCTGTGACGTTTTATGATGAAAACGAACAGCCGTTATCTTCCAGTCAGATTCAGTCGATGGAAGCTGCGTTTGTTACAGTAGCTAAGAAACTGGGGTTGGAGTTGTAGGGTTCTCGGTGTTGTTGAGAGGTTTCGTCGCTGCCGCGACGATTGGGGGTGTCGGAAGAGCACCGCCAGTGCTGTTGACTTAAGGTTTTTCTCCAGACTACTTGCGTAGACAATTGTAAGGTGGGCAATCTTTTCTGCCCACGCGTTACCTTTTGGCTAACACCAAACCTCTTACATGCCTATTCTGGGTTATTATCAGCCTACCAAGAATACCGTAACAAGGCCGGTAACAAACTGGCACCGCCGCGTGGGCAGAAAAGATTGCCCACCTTACGTTGCCATAGCTTTTGCGTAACTCAACAGTATTGCCGACCACCCTCATCAACCCCCCCCTACGTATACAAACTGATACAATCTTCCTACATAAATCCACTGCAAAAACCCCTCGATTTCGTGTGTAATTTAGCCACTGAAAAAAGTCTCCTGTGAGCCCAATGCAAAGTGTATTTTTAAGAATTTATTTAGGTATGGTTGTTGCCATGGTCGCCGCTGCGTTAATCGCTGCTGTGGCGCTTTACTATACCAATGAATATCGCATTACTCAGCATATCACCCAGTATTACAGCGGTACCTTCCGCTTGATTGGTGAAGGCATTTCGCGCCATGAAGGCGCCAAGCGTGATCAGTGGCTGTCGGCAATAGAGAAACTCAGTGGGTTGTACTTTGAGCATCAAACGCCAGAGCAATCTGGGCTTGGCAGCACTCAATTGAATCAACTGGCTGTCGAGGGATTTAAAATCAAAATGGATCACTCACTGACCAAAGGTCAAGCCTATATCCAACTGCCCAACTCCGATGACATTCTTACGGTAAAACTTGATGATTTTGGTAGCTCGTTGGTTCGGGTTTCAGCCTTTTTGATACTTAACGAACTCGGTCGTCATCAAAGCTCAGACCGGGTCGCGGCGCTGGACGATGTGCGCACCATTTTTGAATATCCAATCAAACTGCGGGCGCTCGACAAACTCCAATTGTCAGCTTCTAACCACCGGTTGGTCAAAAATGGCATCATTGCTGTGGTGCTTAAAAACACCACGGCCAGCACGCCATCATTAACGGCTTATGCGCCACTGGGTAATTCGCCTTATGTGCTTGAATTGGGCTCGATACCTTTGTTTAACTGGTTTCCGTTTGGCTTGATTGTGGCGATGATCATCCTGTCATTGTTATTTATGGCCACTGCAACTTACCTGTTTGTTCACCCGATTGAAAAACGCTTGAAAGTGATTGACGATCAAATCGAACAGATTGCTCAAGATCAAGATATCTCTATTGAATCCACTCGGGGCAAAGATGCCATCGGTCGCCTTGATGATACCGTCAGCGAAATGGCCAGCCGTATTCATCGCCTGATTGATGCCCAGACCGATATGGTGCGGGCCATTTCTCACGAATTACGCACCCCCATTACCCGCATTCGTTTTCGTCTGTCCAACATTGAAGAATCCAATGTACCAGAGTTGCTTGAAGACACCGACGGCGTTGAACGCGACTTGGTTGAGCTCGAAAAACTGATTGACGAAGTGTTGACCTTCTCAAAACTGAAACGCGAAAAACCGCTGATCTCGGTAGAGCCGATTGGACTTGAAACCTTTTTCAATGAAATTGAACATGCGATCACCCCGCTTGCCGATAAAGTTGACGTTAAATTCAACTGGATGGACCACACCCAATTTCATGGCGACCGACGCTTTTTGCACCGGGCCATCGAAAACCTGATATTAAACGCGGTCAAATATGCCAGCTCAAAAGTTGAAGTGCGCTACGTGACCACCGACAAATATCAGCATATCTATGTCAGCGATGATGGCCCCGGGGTGCCGCTGGCCGATCGTAAATTGATATTTGAACCCTTTAAGCGCTTGGATGCCAGCCGCTGTCGTACGTCTGGTGGTTACGGTTTGGGCCTTGCCATAGTGCGTCAGATTGCGATGTGGCATCAGGGCAGTGCACAGGTCAGGGAAAGCGAGTGGGGCGGTGCCGACATGGTATTCTCTTGGCCACTACAGCTTAACCAGGAATGAGTGCGGGACTATTGACATGGTTTTAAATAAATTAGTGCAATCAGCACTGCTCATTTTGGCAATAGCTTGCCCCTGCGCTAACGGCTGGATTGTGGCACCGGGCCAATTTAAGTCGAAGCCTAAGAATGATCAGACTTTGACTGACAAGGGCGACGGTTCGCAGAGCCAAAATGCCACTGGTTCAGGTGTTGCAGAGCCTGGTTCAGCTGAGTCTGGCTCGGTCGAAATGGCTGGCGAGTTGGTCAGCGATAGTGATTTGAACAAAACATCAAGCGAAAAACACTCAGCAGCGATACCGCTCAACGGTAAAAAGGCCGAAACTGTGTCGTTAAACAAAAACATCAACGATGCTGTTCAAAAATCGGGTCTTCAACCTGTGCAGGTATTTAGCAAAAGCCAAAGCAGAGGATCACAAGTAATTAGCGAGATGAGCCGACAAAAAAGGCCATCGGCAAATAACAAGCTCGGTGGTTCGGGCTACGTCAAGGCAGGTGTACGCAGTTATAATCGCAGTGTCTCTGATGTGGTCGAAAACAACCCATTTGATGCCGACAGTGAAGTGTTAACAACCGCGCAAACCGAAGATGTCGAAGACCAAGCATTAGATTCACTTTTTATTGAGCAAGAGGTTACCGAGCATGAGGTCTTTGAGCAGACCGAACAACAAGCATTAGATCAGGGCCTGATAGAAGCTCAGATTAACGATGTGCTCAGCTCGGCCGAATTTTTGGCCATCGAGCGTTCGGTTGAATCAGACAAGGTTGGAGATAAGTCGACAAAACCTGACCCCCTCAATAAAAGCCAATTGTCGAGTGCGCCCGAGGAACTGTTGAACCAATTGGATGCCAGTGATTTGATGGATTACGTTGCCGAAGATGATTTATGGAAGGAGCAACTGACCATTGAAGATGAACCATGACTCGAAGGATTGCCATAGGAGGCCGATAACATGAATACAGATAATTTGACAACACCACAGCAACCGGTAATCGCCCCCTTGGCCTACCGGTTTTTCCACTTTTTGCTGATCTGGGTGCTTATCGGCTCGGTTTTTGCCGCCAATACCGCCAAAGC
>JABSOG010000913.1 GCA_013216025.1 Algicola sp.
GTGAGGTCACATCAACAAAAGGTGCGGCATCAATAATGCCTTTACGTATGGTTGATGTGACCTCACCACCGGCCAAATAGGCACCAGCAAATTCAAACACCATGGCAATCAAAATTGCCTGCTTGATGGTCAACGCTTTAGAGCCGACCGACGTACCCATGGCATTGGCAACATCATTCGCACCGATACCCCAAGCCATTAGAAAACCCACAACAGCGGCAATAATTACCAACGTTGGGCCGTGATTTGCAATAATTTCCATTAGTTCATCCTACTGTTTAACGAGCCAACATAATTTCAAGACGTGCACCAACGCGTTCTGCCAAATCGGCCAGATCACCAATCCAATCAATGATGTTATACAAAAACATCACATCAACCGGATCGAGGTCTTTTTCAATCGTTCTGAGGGAACGACGCAGTTTGATCTGCATCATATCGGTATCATCCTCAATGCCATCAATTTTTCCGATGATTTTTTCAACCAATTCGACTTCGCGACCACGAAAGCCACTTTCTAGCAAATCGTCAAATTCATTAACCGCTTTGCTGGCTTGTCCTGTCGCATCAATACAGCGCTCTATATACAGCTTTAAGCTTTTTTGCATCTTAACAGGGAAATCCATTTCTCGACCGATGATACGACCAGCAATATCCTTGGCACGGTTGGCAATCTTGTCCTGCTGGGTTATCAGTTCCAGTAGATCTGTTCTTTCAACGGGCAAAAACAAACCACGAGGCAACTGCAAGCGAACATCCCTTTTCAGTTTGTCGGCTTTCTTTTCCAACCGGGATATGGTTTTTCGTACCTTTTCAGCCGCTTCCCAGTCCTTGTCAAAAACACAAACAAAGAAAGGTCTCAGCTGCTCACTGGTGTTATGAACAATTCGTATGTGTTCTTCAATCGGTTTTAAAGGCGATTTCGCAAACACATTTAAAAAGTTATTGGCGGGCATAGTTAAACCTTTTCAGTTAGCCAAATGGATTATCGCTGGGCATATTAACGAATTATTGCCGCAATAAGAAATTAATTTGGCGTAATATCACAACTTTTTGTGACAGTTTTATTACAAACTCCAATTAAACCCGCTTTTTACCAGACTCGATGATTATTGTTACAGCAACTGCTGATAATTAAAGCCGCTTTTTCAGCCCCACTTTCGATGACCCTCCCACCACCAGTCGATGCTTGAAATTTACTGGACAGAGTTTGCAAGTGCGTCAATACTTGCTGGATCAACAATCATTTTTTAGGAGTTAAATTAAAGCCTTATGAAACAATTAGTACTCACCATCGTCGGAAAAGACCAATCGGGACTGGTAGAATCCGTTTCTACCGCAGTGATGGATCACCAAGGCAGTTGGCTGGCCAGTAACCTCAGTCACCTAGGCGGTTATTTTGCAGGAATTGTTCAAATTGAGATACCCGATGAGCAAATCACATCACTTAAAGAAAAGTTGGCCCACATTGACCATGTCACCATTGAAGAAGATCATATTGAGGTCATGGAAAATGCACAAGAACTGAATTTTGTCATCACCGGCAACGACAGGCCCGGTATCGTGCACGAATTGTCATCGATCATCAAACACAAAGGTGGCAATATCGTTCAATTTACCAGTAGTCAGCAAAGTGCGCCCAATTGGGGTGTGCCATTGTTTAACGCGGTTGCCACCATAGAGTTGCCTGCGGGATTAAACAAAGAAGCGATAGTAGAGGCACTGGAATCTTTGGCCAGTGATTTGATTGTCGATATAGAAAATGCCTGAGTTGGCCAATGAAAAATCGTAAAACGACGTTACCAAACGCCACAAACAACGAGGGTCCTTATTAAGGACCCTTTCTTACTTATCTGAAAATGAAAAAAAATGAACTGGATGAATTATCTAAAAAGGCCAACGCCTCTGTCTTCGTTGGCTTCGCGCCAACCCCCTAACCAATTTGATCTCGTATCCATTCCCTGATACGGACATTCGTCTTTTGATTTACCATTAACTCCTGCTTTATAACCTTGAGAATGAGCTCTTTCCAATTTATCTCTTTTTTGTCTTTTCATAGGCACCTTCGACTGCTAAACACGTTTTATTTGAAATAAACCGGGTGGTAATTGACTGTTGTAAGTCGTTTGATTACCTTACCCGTATATTATTGATAGTCTCAAAAATGCCTAAGATCAACTTTAAAACCATAAGTTTTTTTCAAAAAGTTCATAACTCATTGAAGTAAAAGCGGTTATATTTTCAACTTTTTAACGTCTATTTACCTTTGTACGCCTTCTTAAACCAAATAACGCACCCAGTAAAACCAGTGGGGCAAATCCAAAACCGGCGCCTTTACGCTCATAAGTCGGCTCTTCAGTAACCGTACAATCGTCTACTGTGCCACCGGCGACAGGCACCAATTTAACTGCGCGGGTGATCTGCTCCTGCTCAGGATTCCCATTGGCATCAAGAATAACATTACCCAACGTATCTCTTTTATCAACATTCCACCCAGCAGTGCCGACGATTTCGCCGTTGTCGTTGATGTCTCTGGCTTCAACTATTCGATAAGGGTTATTACAAGTCGTCAAATCATTGAGATCGGTCATCACGCCAGCAGCGATATCATAAATGAAACCGTGTTCGCGCCTGTACTGGGTTATGCTGCTTTCAACCTCAGCAATACCAACGATAACACCGTGGTTATTAATCGCATGGGCAACCGATGCCGAAGATTCAAAAAATCCAACAGGATGCGTAGCAGTGCCCGTAGTGGCGTCATAATAAAAGAATTGCTTGGTCAAGGTTGTACTGAAAAACTTGGCCGCGTAACCGACAACGATATCACTGTCGTTAATATCGAAGGCCTTGCTTTGACGATAATCGTCTTGGTCGATAAAACTGCTCACTGTCGTGCCATCATGATAAGTCGCGACAGTTCTGACATTGTTGTCATTGTCTCGGTCAGAATTATTTTTAAAACCGTCTGAAAAGCCCACAACATGGCCAAGCTCATTCACACCGGTTGCCGAACTGATGTATTCACCATCGTGAACATCAACATCAAGAGGAAACGACAACCCCAAATCTAATGATTCAGTCACTTGCAGATTGTCATCAAGTTTCCAGCGATAAGCCCTTAAAGTATAAAACGTTTCAGAAGGTGATAAGGCATTCAATCTTGTTTTCATACCCCATGCACAATCCTGTATGGCCACAGGATCAGTGAGTTCAGCGCAGCTCTCTTCCATAGCTATTTGAGCACCACCCGACAATGCAGTCGCGGCATAACCAACAACCCAATTGTTTTCACTGATGTCAGTCAAAACAGTCGAACCACCATGCAGAAGTTCTGGTGATTCAATCACCACCCGCTGATCACCTTTGCTCACCACCCCTATTCTATCGAGATAATCCTTAATCCATAACGTTCTAGTCTCAGGACTCTCGTCAGTATCTGTTACTGGTGGCGTATATTCTGCTTTGGTATAACGCGCAGTGGCAGC
>JABSOG010000914.1 GCA_013216025.1 Algicola sp.
GGCAAAATTTACTGGCCATTTTGCCTGATTACATGGTGCCGTCATTCTTTGTGGCACTCGATGAGATGCCATTGACGCTCAACGGCAAGGTAGACAAAAAAGCGCTGCCGACACCTGAAGGCGGATTACTGACGGGCGAATATGTTGCGCCTGCCAACCAAACCGAGTCTACCTTGGTAAAAATTTGGTCACAACTGCTCAAGATAGACCCAGACACACTCAGCACCAGCGCTAACTTTTTTGAATCTGGCGGGCATTCATTGCTGTCGGTTCGATTGGTGGGCGAAGTGCGTAGTCAACTGAACGTAGAGTTGGCGATAAAAGATGTTTTCGATAATGCTGATTTATTGGCACTTGCAGGCACCATTGATGGGGCTGTAAATACGGCTCTTAATGGCGGGATTCGCTCACAAGTAGTGCCGATTGAACGTCACAGCAATCAACTGCCGACCTCTTTTGCTCAGCAACGGTTGTGGTTTATCGACCAAATGGACGGTGGTAGTGTGCAGTACAATATGCCCATAGCCGTTGTGGTTAAAGGGGTCTTTGATGAAGCGGCGGCCGAGTTGGCTTTTGTTAGGATCATCGAACGTCACGAACCTTTACGTACGGTGTTTGTTGAAAATGAAAGTGATGGCTCAGCACTGCAACATATTCGCGATAGTTTTGAATTCAAACTCTTGATCACAGATCTCACCGATTTGAGTGCTGATGCACAGCAACAAACCGTGTTAAAGGCCGCAAAACTCGATGCTGGGTTGGCGTTTAATTTGCGTGACGATTTAATGGTGCGCAGCACGTTTATTCGTTTGTCGGCTGATGAAGGCACGTTGTTGTTTAACATGCATCACATCGCTTCAGATGGTTGGTCGATGGGGTTGTTGGTTAATGAGTTTTGGTCACAGTATCAGGCGATAGTGAGCGGTAAAGCCAATCCGTTTGCGTCACTTGAGGTTCAATACGCCGATTATGCCCAGTGGCAAAGAAACTGGTTGGCAGGTGACGCAGTAGAATCCCAGTTAAGTTACTGGGATAACCAGTTGGCTGACTTGCCACAAGTGCACAGTTTGCCACTAGACAGAGCGCGACCGAAAATTCAAAGCTTTAAGGGTGACCGGGTTTCAATTTCAGCCTCTGTTGAGTTGCAAAGCGAGCTTAAACAATTGGCGTTGGACAAGAAAATTACTTTGTTTATGCTGTTGCAAGGCACGTTCTCGCTGTTGCTTAGCCGCCATTCTAACAGCACTGATATAACGCTTGGCGTGCCGATGGCCAACCGCCTACAAAAAGAGTTAGCACCGATGATTGGCTTTTTTGTCAATACTTTGGTGTTACGCTGTGATTGCTCGGGCAACCCGCTATTAACTGACTATTGGCAAGCCATCAAAACCACCAACCTCGATGCTCAGGCCAATCAAGACGTGCCGTTTGAACATTTGGTTGAACGCTTAAATCCACAGCGCAGCACTGCCTATTCGCCGTTGTTTCAGGTGATGTTTACAATGGACACCTTTGAGACAATCATGCCTGAATTGGCCGATTTAAACTTGAGTCCGCTGGTCAATGCTAGTGATTCAGTTTCATCTCGGTTTGAGCTGATGCTCAGTGTTGCTGAATCCGCCACTGGCTTGAGCTTCACTTTTGAATACAATACCGACATTTTTGATGGTGACACTATTGAGCGGCTGGGCAGGCATTATGTCAGTTTGCTGAGCGGTATCGTGGCGAACTCACTGGGTCGTATCGGTGAATTGCCAATGTTGAGTCAAGATGAACGAGAGTATTTACTGCATACCGTTAATAAAACAGGCGCTGATTATGCAAAAGACTGCATCCATCAATTGTTTGAACGCCAAGCCCAACAAAACCCTGACAACATTGCATTGGTGTTTGAACACCAGCAGTTGAGCTATCAACAGCTCAACGAAAAGGCTAACCGTTTGGCACATTACCTGATAGAACAAGGCGTTGCGCCGGGCACCCTAGTGGGTATTGCGGTTGAGCGTTCGATGTCGATGGTGATTGGCATTTTGGCCATTTTAAAGGCGGGTGGGGCGTATGTGCCCTTTGACTTGAATTATCCCCAAAGCCGACTCGATCATATGGTGTTAGACAGCGGTATTCGCTTGCTGTTGAGCCAAAAAGGCTTGTCGGTATCTTTTGAGGCCGAGCAATTAACCACGATTTGGCTCGATGATGAGACTTCGGTTTACGCTTATGCTGCGACCAATCCTGATGTAGCGCAGTTAGCAAAAAGTCCGGCGTATGTTATTTACACCTCGGGTTCGACAGGATTGCCCAAAGGGGTGGTGCAAAGCCATCAAACCCTCACCAACTTGGTGTCTTATTGCGCCGAACATAACAACCAAAACCTGCCCAAAACCACCTTGGCGTTTACCTCGATATCTTTTGACGTTAGCGTGCAGGAGTTGGCCACCAGTTGGTTTACGGGCAGTCTTTTGGTGATGATAAGCCAACCCGACAAAGACAACCTGTTTGCTTTACCCGAGCTGTTGCAATCCAAGGCGATAGAGCGGGTGTTTATGCCGCCGTCAGTTTTGCAATTTGTTGCCGAACAACTGCAGCAACAATCAATGGTTTTAAACCATTTGAGCGAAGTGATTGTGGCCGGTGATGCCTTGCTGGTGACCCCTGCTATTGAACACTTCTTGGCGCAACACCCCGAGTGTTGTTTGTGGAACCATTACGGGCCGACTGAAACTCACGTGGTGACCACCGCCAGAATAGATAACAGATTAGATATTAGTCGTCCACCTATCGGCAAAGCCGTTGCCAATACACGCCTTTACGTGCTCGATGACAATCAGAATTTGACACCTTACGGCAACGTGGGTCAGCTGTATGTCAGCGGCGTGGGTGTGGCCTTGGAGTATTTAAACCAAAGTGAGCTGACGAGTGAGCGCTTTATTACTAGTGCACTTGACGGTTCACGGCTGTACGCCACGGGCGATTTGGTGCGCTACATAGAAAACGGCGAGCTTGATTATATTGGACGTGCCGACCAGCAAGTCAAAATTCGCGGCTTTCGCATCGAATTGGGTGAGATTGAGCACCAGCTGGCCCAATTACCACAGGTGAAGGCTTCGGTGGTGCTGGCGCGAGAAGACCAGCTGGGCATGACTCAACTGGTGGCGTATCTGGCCAGTGACTTTGATGAAGTGGTCAGCATCGCACAGACCCACCTCAAAGCGACACTGCCGCAGCACATGATACCGACATTTTTTGTGGTGTTAGACGAACTGCCGTTAACCAATAATGGAAAAATCGACAGAAAGGCGCTGCCTGCGCCAGACAGTTCAACACTTAGCGGTGAATATGTCGCGCCCAAAACCCCAACCGAAATTGAACTGGCGCGGATTTGGGCTGAACTGCTGAAGCTTGAACGCGACAAAATAAGTGCCAGCGGTAACTTTTTCGACCTTGGTGGTCATTCGATATTGGTGATGCAGCTGTTAAACCACATCA
>JABSOG010000915.1 GCA_013216025.1 Algicola sp.
TACTTGATTAACGGGGATAAATGAAGAGCTGGTGACAAAGCCCGAGTTTGGCGGCTATAACAAACAAAACGATTGGTTATTGTGCTCTTGTGAATTATTATTTGACCACTTATTTTCCATCAATATGCCTCAAAGTGACAGCTATCAAGGCTTTGCGCACGGTAACGCAAAACCAAAAAAAGCTGGTAAAACCGCGCTTTATTGTTTATTCTCAGGTGAATATTCATCATTTTTTAACATTTTGGTCATAGGTTTTGTGATCAAATGGCGAGGTTTAGGACAAAATCCGCGCTTGCCCTCTGTTTTATAGAGATTAACAATGTTAAAAATCCATTGACCCAGACCAGTTATGTAAGGAAAACCGTAATATGCAGCAATTGCTCAATCAGTTACCGAAACGACACAAGATCTTCATCACATCCTTGCTCACCCTAGTGGTCTTGTTAATGTTCATCCCAGCCGAAAAGGCCAATGCGTCAAGAGATAACTCGATAAAAACACTGATAGCGATTGATACTGATGACAACGTTTTAGAAGTTGGTAAGTCATACCCCCTTGAAGTCGATTTGACTCACATAGAAGAATCCATTCAAAACCCTAAGAATGCACAATCACTGCGCTGGCAGAAAGTTAAAGTTAAAAATGGCGATAACTTGGCGAAAATATTTAAAAGAGCCGGTTTTTCTGCCCAAACCCTGCACAAAATCACTTCGTTGGGCAAGTCGACCAAAATACTGACCAAAATTCACCCTGGCGAAACCGTGTCATTTGGTGCCACCAAACAAGGCATTTTACGTGAACTGACTTATTCGCTTGATCAAGTTTCAACCCTGATAGTGTCACTGAACGAGCAAAACAAATATCAAACCCGCACTGATACCAAAGAAGTAGAGACTCGCCGGCAATTCGCCACCGCAGTGATTAACTCTAATTTTTGGAATGCAGGCATCGAATCAGGCCTCAATAACAGTCAAATTATGAACTTGGCCAACATTTTTGGCTGGGACATCGATTTTGCCTTAGATATCCGCGACGGCGATGCATTCAGCGTGGTGTATGAAGATCGTTATATCGATGGCGAATATGTCGGCACCGGCAACATCATCTCGGCAGAGTTTGTGAATCAGGGCGATAACTACCAAGCAGTGCGTTACACCGATGGCGAGTATTACTCCCCCGAGGGGCGCAGTATGCGAAAGGCTTTTTTGCGTGCACCGGTTAACTTCAAATACGTTTCTTCAAGCTTCAAACGCAGACGTTTCCACCCAGTGCAAAAACGCTGGAAAGCACACCGAGGCGTAGATTACGCCGCAAAAACAGGCACACCAGTAGTTGCTGCTGGCAATGGTAAAGTCATTCGTTCGTCTTACAGCAGGGCCAATGGTAATCATGTCTTTATCCAGCACCCCAATGGCATCGTGACCAAATACTTGCACTTTTCGAAGCGTAAGGTCAAAAAAGGCACACGAGTTAAGCAGGGGCAGTTGATTGGTCTGGTCGGTTCAACCGGTTTGTCATCAGGTCCGCATTTGCATTTTGAATTTATCGTCAATGGCGTTCACCGTAACCCACGTACGGTTAAAATGCCCAAGGCCAAACCCATCGCCAAGAAAGAGAAAAGCCGCTTCTTGCAAGTCGCTATAACATCAATGGCTGAGCTAAACGCGGGTAAACGGGTGAGATTGGCCTTTCGCGACAATAACAAATCCCCTAAATGAATGAACTTTATATCGGATTGATGTCGGGCACCTCACTGGACGGCATCGATGCGGTACTGGTCGATTTTTGCCAAGACGCCCCTCGGCTGATTGGCAATCACGCCCAGACCATCCCCAACGTCCTCAGAACCCAAATACAGCAATTATGTGATGCCGAGCTACCCGCCAACGAGATCAATCAAATGGGGGCCGTAGACAGGCAAATTGGCCTGCTGTTCGCTGAAGCCGTTTTGACCCTTTGCAAACAGTCCGGTGTCAGCCCTAAAGACATCAAGGCAATTGGCAGCCACGGGCAAACCATAAGACATTATCCGAATGGGCACGATCAACAAGGACTCAGTCCTAACAAGCAACACGGATTTACCCTACAAATCGGTGACGCCAATACCATCGCCGTTCAAACCGGGATTGACGTAGTAGCCGATTTCAGAAAGAAAGACGTTGCGCTGGGAGGTCAAGGCGCCCCACTGGTGCCAGCATTCCATCAATATGTGTTTGGTGATAAGTCTGTCGATCGAATGATTGTCAATATCGGCGGTATGGCGAACCTAACGTTTTTACCTGCCCAACGTGAGCAACAGGTCACCGGATATGACACAGGCCCGGGTAACACCCTGCTTGATGGTTGGTGTATACGTCACACCAATCAACCCTATGACAAAGATGGTAGCTGGGGGCGTAGTGGTGAGCTTAATCAAGCGCTGTTACAAAGACTGTTGGGCGATGATTACTTTACTCAGGCATCGCCTAAAAGCACCGGTCGTGAGAAGTTTAACCTCAGCTGGCTTGAGGCCATTCTTGGCGATCAGTCTATGCCTGTTCAAGATGTTCAAGCGACTCTAGTACACCTGAGCGCCATATCGATTGCTGATGAAATCAAACAGATCACCAATAAGGGCGATGTTTATTTATGCGGTGGCGGCAGCCGTAACGGTTACTTGGTTGAAACCATAGCGTTATATCTTAATGAGTTTGAAGTGATGAATACCGAAGTGCTGGGTGTTAATCCAGACTGGGTAGAAGCCATTGCCTTTGCCTGGCTGGCGCGAGCCTACGTGCTTAAGCAGCCAGGTAACATGCCCAGCGTCACCGGGGCCTCTCGTGCTGCTGTGTTGGGATGTTATTTTCCTTTTGCCTGACGGCGCGCTCCACGCTATTTAAGATTGGCACTACGTGCCTGCTACGCACCTAAAAAGCGGTTCACACGGAGGGGAAAGCTAGAGGAACGGTGGCCACGGAGAAAAGCAAAAAGAATAAGGACAGAACAAGAACACGAAACGAAACAACTTAGATACAAACCAAATTAAATTAAATTAAACCTTATCTTTTGCTTTTCCTTTCTTTTGCCCTTCTCCGTGGCCACCGTTCCTCTCTTTACCCCTCCGTGTGAACCGCTTTTGGTGCGAAGCGCCACTCCCGAAGGGAAAATAAAACCTTGGGAAAAAATTAAACTTTTATTGTTCAAAAAACTAGCGAAAACTAAAAGAGTAACTAAACTGATCCCCCAACACTAAGAACAACTGCAGCAAAAATAACAATGACCAAAGACGATCTCTATATCGGGATGCTGTGCGACTGCCCTCAAGGCACCGGTGTTATATCCTGGGTTGACTCAAACGCTAGATACATTTATATGACCGATTTACCCGGTGTTCAACATTACAAAGTACATTTGGAAGACTTAGACAGTTTGGACGAACATCGGGCAAGCGCATTACCCTATTAATGTAGCAATGCTAAAAACAAAAACGGTCCTGTATAGGAC
>JABSOG010000916.1 GCA_013216025.1 Algicola sp.
CCGAAGATGTGCGGATGATCATGATTGACCCGAAAATGCTTGAACTGTCGGTTTACGAAGGTATTCCACACTTATTGACCGAAGTGGTCACCGACATGAAAGAAGCGGCCAATGGTTTGCGTTGGTGTGTGGGCGAAATGGAACGCCGTTACAAATTAATGTCGGCCCTTGGGGTGCGTAACCTCAAAGGCTATAACGCCAAGGTGCTTAAGGCAATAGAAGAGGGCAACCCAATATTCGATCCGTTGTGGAAAGACACTGATGGCATCGAAGAGGTCGCACCCAAGCTCGAAAAACTGCCGAGCATCGTGGTTATCATCGACGAATTTGCCGACATGATGATGATTGTGGGTAAAAAGGTAGAAGAACTGATTGCCCGTATTGCACAAAAAGCCCGTGCTGCTGGTATTCACTTGATATTGGCGACCCAAAGACCGTCTGTAGATGTTATCACCGGTTTGATTAAAGCCAATATTCCAACCCGAATGGCCTTTCAGGTTTCATCAAGAATCGACTCAAGAACCATTCTAGACCAGCAAGGCGCCGAATCGCTGTTGGGTATGGGCGACATGTTATATCTGCCGCCGGGCACCAGTGTGCCAACCCGTGTGCATGGCGCGTTTGTTGACGATCATGAAGTGCACGCGGTGGTTGATAACTGGAAACGACGTCGTAAACCACAATACATTGCGTCGATATTGGATGGCGATCAGGGCGAAGAAGGCCTGTTACCGGGTGAGGTCGTAGAGAGCGACGACAGCGAATCGGACGAATTTTATGATCCGGCCGTGGCATTTGTCACCGAAACCCGCCGGGTATCGGTGTCTAGCGTACAGCGTAAATTCCGCATTGGTTACAACCGCGCAGCGAGAATTGTTGAACAGATGGAAGCTAGTGGCGTAGTGAGTGGGGCAGGCCATAACGGCAACCGTGAAGTGTTGGTGTCTCCGGCACCAAAAGTCTAAAGCCTAAAGCATAATAGTTGGAGTTAATATGATTAAAAAATTGAGTGCTTTATTACTCTTGTTACTGGTTAATCCTGTCTTTGCTCAAGATAAGGTTGAGGGAAGGGTTGAAGGCACGCTCGACGACAAAGCCGAGTTGAAACAGCGAATTAAACAGTTAACCACCTTCGAGGCCAGTTTCAGCCAACGAGTGGTCGATTCAGACGGTAGAGAGATAATGCAAGGCAAGGGCAAAGTTCATTTGTCGCACCCTTCGCTTATTCGCTGGCACGCGATCGAGCCAGACGAAAATCTGTTGGTGTCTGACGGCAAAACCCTGTGGGTGTACAACGTCGATTTAGAAGAGGCAACCGCCATTTCTGCAAAAGAGGCAATAGATTCAACCCCATTTGCGCTGCTGGCCAGCTCTGACGATGCATTATGGCGCAATTACAACGTCAGCAAACAGGACGATGCCTATGTGATCTCTCCGGTTGAGCAGCAAGGACAGGTTAAACAGTTGTCGTTGTATTTTAAAGACCAACAATTCAGCCGCTTGATCATTGAAGACTTGAGCAAACAAACCAGCGAGTTTACCTTTATCAAACCTGTGTCGAACCAGACGCTGGATAAAAAGCTGTTTACTTTTACCCTGCCCGAAGGGGTTGAGTTGGATGACCAACGGCAGTGAACCCCAACAGCAGTTTCAGCTTTGATTTTTCAATAGACGTTAAACCGTTGGCCGCTCGAATGCGGCCAACCAATTTTGACGAATATTTTGGCCAGTCGCATTTGGTCGGGCCGGGTAAACCTTTGCGTCAGGCCATCAGTCACAGTAATTGTCATTCTCTGATTTTATGGGGGCCACCGGGCACCGGTAAAACCACCCTTGCTGAACTTATCGCGCAATACGCCAAAGCCGAGATCATTCGTCTGTCGGCGGTTACCTCTGGCATAAAAGACATTCGCGCTGCTATAGAGCAGGCGCAGCAAAATCTGCAAATGCAAGGCACCCGAACCTTGTTGTTTGTCGATGAGGTGCACCGTTTTAACAAATCACAACAAGATGCCTTTTTGCCCTTTATTGAAGATGGCACCATTATTTTTGTGGGCGCGACCACCGAAAATCCCTCGTTCGAATTAAACAACGCGATACTCTCAAGAGCGCGGGTTTATTTGCTTAAAAAGCTAGAGTTAGACGAGTTGCAAACTGTGCTTAACAGGGCATTAACCGATCAAGAAAAAGGACTTGGCAAACTCAATTTGGTGATCAGCGAAGCGGATAAAAAAAACCTCTGTCAGCTGGCCTCGGGTGATGCCCGAAAACTGCTTAATTTTTTAGAAATTGCCAGTGACTTTGCAGAAGATGTCAACGGCCAAAGAGTCATTACCAAACAAGCATTATCGCAAGTAGCGACCAATAACTTGGCGTCATTTGATAAAAACGGTGACCAGTTTTACGACCTAATATCGGCTTTTCACAAGTCTGTTCGCGGCTCGGCACCCGATGCCGCATTATATTGGTATTGCCGAATTTTGGCCGGTGGCGGCGACCCGCTTTATGTTGCTCGCAGGCTGCTGGCGATTGCCAGTGAAGACATCGGCAATGCAGACCCTAGGGCGCTGGGCATCGCTCGCGATGCCTTTGATATTTATGCCAGAGTGGGTCCGGCAGAAGGGGAGCGTGCCATTGCTCAGGCGGTTTTGTACATGGCCAGTGCGCCCAAAAGCAATGCAGTTTACGATGCGTTTAATCTGGCCAAACAACAAGCCGAAAACCTGCCCAGTTATGACGTGCCGCTGCACTTGCGCAATGCGCCCACCAAACTAATGAAAGAGTTGGGTCATGGCGACGAATATCGTTACGCTCACAACGAACCTGGTGCCTTTGCTGCCGGTGAAAACTATTTTCCGCCCGAATTGCAAAATCAGCAGTATTATCATCCTAGCGAGCGCGGCCTTGAGAAAAAAATCAAAGACAAACTCGATTACCTCACCCAACTCAACCTCAATAGCGCGAACAAACGTTATGGCGACTTTTAAACTCTACCTGATGATTGCTACGGGTGGTGCCTGCGGGGCAATGCTACGTTTCTTTTTGGCCGATATTACGATATCGCTGGCCGGAAGGGGATTTCCCTATGCGACCTTGCTGGTGAACATTATCGGCTCTTTTTTGATGGGCTTGTTATATGGTGCTATTCAACATGAATACATCACTATCATTCGCTGGCAACCCTTGTTGGGCATTGGCTTTTTGGGGGCGCTGACCACCTTTTCAACCTTCTCACTTGATACCTTGTTACTGCTTCAACAAGGCGATTGGGTCAAGGCTGCGCTGAATGTCACTTTGAATGTGTTTGTCTGTATTTTCGTCGCTTGGCTTGGTATGCAAGTGATGGGCGCACGAGCGGCCTAAATCGCCTCTCAAACCGCAAAACGCTGGGCAATCGCCTCGGCACACTCCTTTATCAACAGCGGCGGCTGCTGATCAAAAGCATGTAACGTATATACCGGTACGCTGGGGCTG
>JABSOG010000917.1 GCA_013216025.1 Algicola sp.
TGAACGATCCACACCCAAAAGTCACCGCCGGTGCTTAAAAAGGTGATGTCTTTGTCGAGCAGATTGGCCGAGTAGGCATACTGTGCATCACCGGCCAAAACCAAGTGGGTATTGTCTAATATCGCATCCACTTTTATTTCATGCCAGCGGTAATCAACACCCACAGTGACGCACAGAAAACCCCAGCCCCAACGATCTTTTTTGTAAAAGACTTCGAGATTGGCCGAACCGGTGCCGCCAAAACCGACATCCAGGTTCAAATTGACATTGTCGCCAATGTTGTAATCTTCGACAAACCCTTGCGGGGTCAGGTTAAGCGCAAAACTTTTGCTGCGGTATGAATCGTTGCAACCTTGCAGTGAAGTCATCACCGAATCGGTTGGATTGCGCTGCATCAGGCCTTTATTTAGGCCAAATGTTGAAACAGCCGACTGAGATTGGTTATAGACCTGCTCAATCGCTAGGGGGTCAAGTACTAGCGGGCCAAAAGGTTTATTGTAATCCTCCAGTGCAACCGGATAGGTATAACCATATTCCGCCAGTTTGTCGGCAACAAATTGTTGATTCAGCTCGGCTGTTGCCAATCCACCGAGAGTGGTAATGGCCAGCAACTCTTTGCCGATAAAGTTGTCTGCTTCGAGATAATCCTCGCTGTCGGTGGCACCGGCAGCTTCGAGAGTTTGTTTGTATGCAGCCACATTTGGCAACACTTTGGCCCAGCCGTTACCTTGTTCGATGATCAGTTGTGAGCTGGTTAGTTTTGCCACTGGTTGGGCGTATGTTGTGGTGGGACTTGTGGCCAAACTGTTGAAGCTGGCCATTAGTCCGGCGACCAATGTGATTATTGCCTTGGTTTTTTTCATGTTCTACTACCTTCTACCTTTGTTGTTTTTTATTATCAGATACAGCCTTTGTCATGGCGACAAAGCGGTGCCACTGTACATAAAACAACTTCCCTCGGCAAATTCCTGACTAATCGATCAAGTAAATCATTAAGAGTCCAAAAATAAAGGGCTTAAAACCTGTCAAATTGGACATATTTTTAAACTATATTTTCGAGTGATTACTCTACTTGGTTCTTTTTGATTGATTAATGAACACATGGAGGTGTATATACAACCATTTTAGAAGGGTAATCGGAAAACCGTAAAAACCACAGCATTAGGCGATTTATCCAGTTTTTTATGGGTTTGTGCTGTGTTGGAAAAAAATCTGGCGGTTATTGCAACTGCAACTTATTCAGACGCGTCATCCTGCCAAATAATGGCCAAAATCCGTTCAATATGACGGTGTAGTTGACTTTGCCGACAATCAGCAAAAGGGGTTTTATGGTCAAATCTCGACCAAAGGTCAGACCTCTACAGGCTGGGTTTTATGGTCGAAAAAAACTTTGTTTTTTATTGGCTTAATGTTTGCTATTGCATGAAAAAATAACAAAGTCAATTGCTGTTGCTGTGCTATTTTATGTCTAAATGTTGCAAAAACATGCCACAAATGGTTGAATAATTAACATATGCATTTTTGTTATAACGTCGCCCTAAAGATTATAAGCAGAAACTAAAACAATAAAATAAAGGACCATGTAGTGAAAATCCTAACTTCCTCTTTCGCCTGCGTTTTGCTGGGCATGTCGTGTGGACATGTTTTGGCGGCAGTCGACCCAACCGCCATTGTTGGCGCATTATCCGGCAAAATCAGTGTCGGCAACAATGGCAATGCCAATTATCGTATCCCCCTGAAAGTGTCGCCGGGCAGTGCCGGTATGCAGCCGGGGCTGGCATTAATGTACGACAGTCAGGGGCGCAATGGGCTGGCCGGTGTTGGTTGGTCATTAAAGGGGCTGTCGAGTATCCATCGTTGTGCCAGCAACAAAATCGATGACGGTGTTATCGACGGTGTTGATTTTGACGATAACGACCGGTTTTGTATCGACGGCCAGCGATTGGTTGCGGTCAATGGGGTTTACGGTGCTGATGGCACCGAATATCGCACTCGAAACGAAAGTTTCAACAAGGTTTTTTCTTATGGCAGTGCCGGTAACGGTCCGGCCTGGTTCAGTCTGTCTGGTAAAGACGGCAAAACCATTCAATACGGTTATAGTGCCGACTCTCGGGTTGAAGCCCAAGGTAAAACTGATGTGCTGTTTTGGAAAATCAACAAAACCCAAGACCGCTATGGCAATTACCAAAGTGTCAGTTATTTCGAAGACAACACTGTGGGCGAAAGTTACCCGACACGAATTGATTATACCGGTAATACCGCTGCCGGATTAACCCCGGCACAATCTGTACGCTTTGAATATGAAAGCCGCCCAGATGTGACGCCAAAGTACCTCTCGGGTGCTTCACAAAAGCTGACCAAGCGGTTGGCCAAGGTTGCGGTTTTTAACGGTGAAACCCGTGCCTGGGATTTTCAACTGGCTTATGCGCAAGGCGGCGCAACTGGGCGCTCTCGTTTGAGCAGTGTTACCCAATGTGATAGCACTGGCGAATGTTTGTCTCCAACTACCCTGACATGGCAAGACAAAGCGGCGAAATTCGAAACACCGCAAAAGTGGCTCGAACATGCCGATGCCAACGCCTACCCCTATTCGAACGGCGGCATACTCGAAACTTATGTCGATTTGAACGGCGATGGCATGATGGATAAGGTCTGGGTACCCAATGGTCTGAAAACGTTATGGGGCGCATTGGCCAACGGCACTGGTTTCGAGTTACCTACCCAGTTGCTGGCGTACGCTGATGCCAATGTTTATCCGTACTCCGGAAGCGGGCGTCATGAACGCTACGTCGATTTTAACGGTGACGGTCTGGCCGACAAGTTGTGGGTGCCCAGTGGGCTGACCAACTTGTGGCTGGCAGTCAATAACGGCAATGGTTTTGACACCCCGGTTGAGATCCTCCACTACACAGCCGCTAACGTTCAACCTTTCTCCAACAGTGGCCATCATGACGATTATGTTGACTTGAACGGCGATGGTCTGATGGACAAAGTGTGGGTGCCCAGTGGTTTAACCTCGTTATGGGGCGCAATTTCTAATGGCACAAGCTTTGAGACGCCGACCCTGCTGTTGCAGTATTCCGATGCCAATGTTCATGCCTATTCTAACAGTGGTCGGTACGACGATTATATCGATTTGAACGGCGATGGTCTCAAAGACAAAGTTTGGTTACCCAACGGGCTGACTTCGATGTGGGCAGCCATGGCAAATGGTAGTGGTTTTGATACCCCGTATCTGGTATTGCAGTATTCGGATGCCAATGTTCATGCTTATTCAAGCAGCGGTGTGCATCAAAAATACGTTGATGTAAACGGTGACGGACTGCTCGACAAAGTTTGGGTGCCCAAAGGTTTGAAGACATTATGGGTGGCGCTGTCAAACGGCGAAGGATTCAATACTCCCCAGATGTGGCTTGATTATTATGCGGCCAACGTGTGGCCCTTTTCTGGTGGCGGTGTTCATACCCGGTTTA
>JABSOG010000918.1 GCA_013216025.1 Algicola sp.
CTAGTGAACAACAATCCAGATAGTGCAAACATCGAACAACTGGGTCAGTTTGTTATTGATGAGTTGCCGCTGCCCAATCGTCAAAGCCAAGTGGCGTATCGAGGCAAACAGCCTTGGCTACCCAAACTGAGCGAATGCCCCAATCCGCCAATGACATTGTTAAGCCAGCGAATCCGCCCAAACGGTGTTTATATTGTCATCGCCGATGATGTCGAGACTGGCGTAACCATATCAAATCACCTGATTGACTGTGATGAATCAGTGCATGTTGTGATGGTGGGAAGCTGGGGCGAATGTGAGTCGTTGTTGCCTGAGGCGTTGTCGCGTGAGTCGTTACTGGAACAAATCTCGGTTTGCCCAGTAACGCAGACAGATTTTAACGCTCTGGAGGGGGTGTTTAACGAGATAACTCAAGATCTCGGTCACATCAAAGGTCTGGTTTATGCCCCGGGTGAGACGCAGCTACTATTAATCCAAGTAAAGAGATTACTGGTGCTTGATGCCTTGTTGAGCCAGCAAACCTGTGATTTTTGTCTGTTGCTATCAAATTCGTCGGGTGCGCCCAGTGCGGTAAAAAGTGGGGTAAAGAGTGCTGCAAATGTTTATCACGATACCTTTGTTCATAACAAACATAATCAAGGTTATGATCACTGGTTAAGTGTGACGTTTGATGAACCCCAGTCGATGCGTGATAAAGCGCTTTTTAAGCAGGTGCTGGCCATGGAGAAAACCGCCAAGTTGGTGCATTACTGAGGTGTTTTATCGTCTCTCCTGTTCATCCATGAACCCGCGACATTAGACCATCCATGGTCGTCGCTACCGCTGGTTGGCCTGCGGCCATGAAGGTCAAAAGCCTTCAACACGGAGGCACGGAGCCACGGAGGAAAGAAAGAGGAAGAAAAACATAAAAGGATTAAAAAGATTAAATTTGAAAAGGATCGTTGTTGGTTATTTTCTTGGTTTTTAATCTTTTGCTTTTCCTCTTTCTTACTCCGCCCCTCCGTGGCTCCGTGTTGAGATCTTTTTTCTCTAAAACTAACTACCGACGATCCCAGTAAGGGTTATCCCCAAATCGTTCGGTCAAAAAGTCAATAAAAGCACGCGCCCGTTGCGACAAAAAACGGGTTTGTGGGTAAACCGCGTAGGCACTGGTTTCAAGCAACTGGTGATCGCCCAACACCTCAACCAAATCACCTGAACACAGCGCCTGCCAAGTCAAAAAAGTCGGCAAAAGACTGATGCCATGACCGGCAATGGCCATATCTCTAAGAAAATCACCATTAGTGGCTTTGATTTTGGCATTCACCTGCACCTTTTGTTTTTTGCCCTTGGGTGTCACGGCATTAATCGTGGTGTGGCTGGCCGTACCATATTGTAAATAACGGTGTTTGGCTAAATCAGACAACTGTTTGGGTCCACCCTCTTGTTCAAGATAAACCGGGCTGGCCACCAACACATGGCGAATTGGCGTAATACGTTTGGCTTGCAGGCTAGAGTCTTTAAGCACCCCTATACGAATGGCCAGTTCAAACCCTTCTTCAACCAAATCAATTTGTCGGTCGGCAAAATCAAGCACAATAGACAACTGCGGATGCAACTTTGAAAACTCATCAATGGCAGGGGTTAAGTGCATGATACTAAAAGATAAAGGTACCGCAACCCGCAAAATCCCCTGAAGTGTCGCATCTGAACAACTGGTTTTAGTGTTTAGCTCGGCTACGTCATCAATGATTTTTAATGCCTGCTGATAATAGCTTTGACCGGCATCAGTCAGGCTCGATTTACGCGTGGTACGAATAAGCAACCGGGTGTCGAGCCGGGTTTCTAACTCAACCAACCGCCGACTAACCGCCGACTTGGCCAAATTCAACTGCTCGGCTGCCTTGCCGATGCCGCCAGCCTCAACGATGCGTACAAACATCGCCATATCTTCTAGTTGCCCCATGTGGACGCCTTTTATTGTTGCGTTATTTACTAAATCTATTGTTGCTAAAGGGAGAATTATCATTTGCAATTATCACTGTTTATTCTTCATACATCAACAGATAAACTTGTGTCACTTAAACAAATCAGGGGCTTCACATGAATCAGATGATTGATACCAAAACAGCTGTCATCCAAGAGTTGACACCGACTACTAGAGAACTGGCAATGACCGCACCGGGAATGCCCACCTCAGATGGTGCCGGCGTAAAACTGACTCGCATCATAGGCACGCCACACATCAACATGCTTGACCCGTTTTTGTTGCTCGATTGTTTTGAAAGTGACGATGCCAAAGACTACATCGGTGGTTTTCCGACCCATCCACACCGGGGTTTCGAAACGGTCACCTACATGCTTAATGGTCGAATGCGTCACAAAGACAGCAAAGGCAACGAAGGCGTTATCGAACCGGGTGGCGTGCAATGGATGAGTGCCGCCAAAGGCATTTTGCACTCTGAAATGCCAGAGCAACAAGCGGGTTTGTTAAAAGGCTTTCAATTGTGGGTCAACTTGCCACGCTCAGCAAAAATGGGCGAACCGGCTTATCAAGAATTCGCCGCAGACAAAGTGGCAGAAGAGCGCCGCGCCGATGGCACTTACATCCGCGTAATTGCCGGAGAAACCGGACAGGGCACTGTAGGACCGGTAGTAAATAACCATACCCATCCGACTTATATGGATATCACTGTACCGGCTGGTGTCACTTTCGAACAGCCACTTGAGCCAAGTCACAATGCTTTTATCTATGTGATTGAAGGTGCCTTGGCTGTGGGTGAACAAGCGAAAGTTGTTGGCGAAAAGGTATTAGGTGTGTTTGGTGAAGGGGGCCAGATAACTGTAACAGCGCAGGTCGAAACACGCTTCATGCTAGCCGCAGGCAAACCCTTAAACGAACCGGTGGCCCGCGGCGGTCCATTTGTGATGAATACCCGCGAAGAGATTAATCAGGCCTTTGACGACTTTAGACGCGGACAGTTCTGACCTTCAAGCCGAAACAAAATTAAACACAAACAACTTACAGGAATAAAATCATGGGATTATTAGTAGAAGGCAAATGGCACACAGACTGGTATGACACCAAGGCAACCAACGGAAAATTCGTCCGCAAAGACGCGCATTTTCGCAACTGGGTGACCACCGATGGACAAGCAGGCCCCACAGGTAAAGGCGGTTTTAAAGCCGAGCCGGGTCGTTATCATTTATATGTTTCACTGGCGCGTCCATGGGCGCACCGCACCTTGATTTTCCGTGCGCTAAAAGGTTTAGAACAAATGATATCCATCTCGGTGGACAATTCATACATGGCCGACGAGGGCTGGACGTTTGAGCCGGGAGATGGCGTGATTGAAGACAGTGTTAACGGCAAATCTCGAATGGACTAAGTTTACACGGCGGCCATGTCAGACTACACAGGCAGAGTTACCGTGCCAGTGTTGTGGGACATGCAACAAAACCCCATCGTCAGCAACGCATCTGCTGATATCATC
>JABSOG010000091.1 GCA_013216025.1 Algicola sp.
TTGAACAGACGTCGTGGCATGATCAAAGACCAAGTAGCCGCTGCTTCTGGTGTGCGTGTCAAAGCTGATGTGCCGCTGTCTGAAATGTTCGGTTATATCGGCAGCCTGCGTACCATGACCTCTGGTCGTGGTCAGTTCTCTATGGAGTTCTCACACTACAGCCCTTGTCCGAATAGTGTTTCGGAAGCGGTTATCGAAGCTGAGAAGAAAAAGAAAGCTGCTAAGAAATAATTTTTACATGACGCTGATTTTTCGGCGCCTGGTTGTTTAGCGACAATCATGTAAAAATATGAAAAAGCCCCAATGACTGGCGTCATCGGGGCTTTTTTGATTCAAAGGATTAGTTGGTCAAAGAGCAAGGTAAGAAAAAAATGAAAAAACCTAACAAGGCACGCAAGCCCAACCAAAACGACCGGTTAGAACAGATCAGAGTGTTGGTCAGAGATAATCCCCAACTAACCACTCAATTGATTGTAAGTTGGATAAAAGAGCAAGATAACAAGCACTAAGCTTTTTGGTGCCCCATCATCGTCACGAATGCTCAAATCCCTAGCTTGTCTTTAAGGGAATCGGTGGTGAGGTGCTTGAGCACGTTAAAGGGGTCACAGGTGCCGCCATCTTCATTAAAATCAATGGGACCAATCTTTGTTGCCACCAGAATCGCCCGCTGATTCAACACCTTGTTACGCTTGCCAATGCCCATCAATGCACCGCCCATGGTGGATTTTACATTACCACTTTCATTGCCAATCTCGGCTTCAATTCGATTAATGCAATCAACAAAAAATTCATCGGTGAGGTTTTTATTACGCTTGTTTTTCGACAATTCATAAACCAAACCATAAGCACTTTGTCGTCTTAATTTATGGTCACTGTCAAGCCACTTTTTTGCCACGTCAAAGGCGATTGGGGCCTTTGCCAACGTGGCATCACAAGAGCTAAACACATGAGTCAAACTACCGATACCCAAACCTTCAACTTGGGCTTCAGCCTGTTCGCGGGTGATTTTTTTAGGCTCATCAATCAGCAATCCAATGATCTTGGCATCGTGATTGTCAGTTTGCCAAAGTTCAAGCGCCAGCTCATGGTTACGACCGACCTTTTTGGCCAGCTTACGCAGTTGGGTCAGGCCAATGCCAAAACTTTTCAATCCGCCAGTATGTTTAAACTTAGCCCAGTGTGCTAGGCCTCGTTCATTCTGGTTTTGTTCAAGCAATGCTAAAACGTCTGATGTGTTCATAGGTTTATGATGAGTCTGAGTGAATAATAATATCAATATGGCATGGTTGGGCACAGGTGTCGAACCACTTACGCACCAATAATATCCACGGTAGCGTGCATTTCATGCACGACAAAACCCTACAGAACAATACTTTTTTATCGTTAAACGATAGTTTACTATTGATTACCAGCTTGTACGATGATAAATTAGCCACAATTGTTCAATCAAAGGTTATTTTGACCATGTCTAGCAGCGCGTTATCACGTATCAGCAAAGTCAGCAAATTCGTTCGCTGGTGCTTATTGTTCGTGGGCCTTCTTCACGTTATTAGCTTTATGTTCACTTTGGCACTGGCAGAGCCAACTGCTGACGGGTATAGACTCGCGATGGAAGTTGGTAATCAAACCTATACCGTCAACATCACTTCAAAAGATGCAAAATCCCCTTTGGGCGAAGCCTTGGCGGCTGAAAACTTTAATATTTTGGCCATTCTTGGCAGTGTTGACGTCGTATTCACTACGGTTCTGTATTACTTTTTATTCCGACTGTTTAGCTTGTACCAGCGCGGCAGCATTTTTGAAGATAGTAACATTCAATGCTTTAAACTCGTTGGTTACAGTTTGATGGCATGGGTTGTCGCCGACCTGCTCTATCCCGTTCTGGTTGTTTTGGTGATCCGCTTTACCGGTCTGTCTGATGTTATGCCGTTGTTTTTTGGCATTGGTTCAGAAGACTTATGGCGATTGCTGTGCGGCTTGATGATCTCTGTCATAGGTTGGATCATGGCGCAAGCCAGAACCCTGCAACAAGAGCAGGAGTTAACAATCTAATGGCCATAATAATCGAACTCGACGTGATGCTGGCCAAGCGTAAAATGAAAGTCAACGACTTGGCGGCGGCTGTCGGCATCACCCCGCAGAACCTGTCTGTATTAAAAAGCGGCCGAGCCAAAGCCATCCGCTTTTCAACCCTCGAAGCCATTTGTGACCATCTGTCGTGCCAACCGGGCGACATACTGGTTTATCAATCTGAAGATATAAAACAAGGACATTAAAATTAAAATGAAAAACCTACTTAGCCCCATACTTAACACCTTACTTTTAACCACCGCGACTTTATTGTGCTGTGCCACAGCACAAGCCCAAGACGAAGTCGAAGAATCACCCATTTATGGCTTTGTCGCCAGCGGGTTTAGCCAATCGAATATCGAGTTTGCAATGGATGGACAGCGATTCAAACCCAAAGCTGCGCCGTACTTTGAGCTGGGACTGGGCAAGAATTTGCAATTAAATGACGACTGGACACTCGAAAATCAAATATCGTTTCGCTACAGCAAAGCGGGCATAAAAGGGCTTTCAGGTGACTTTACACAACAAGGACTGTGGAACACAGCCACATTCAAACACCACAACCTATTAAGCTTTGCCACTCCATTTATAGAATTGGGTGTTGGCATTGTTGATACCAGCTTGAACATGGAACAACAACACAGTTCAGAGCGTTTTATTGCTTACGAAGCCAACGTAGGGCTTGAATTTGAAATCACTGAAGGGTTTTCATTCATATTTGCGATTGGTGATTCTAACGTAGACGATAAAAATCTCGCCCCTTGGTTTAAGCACTAAGGTTTTAAAAAGGAAAGTAGATTCATGCTTAATAAAATAACCATCGTACTTTTGGCTTTGCTGCTGCAAGCCTGTGCCATCTCGGTAGGCGAACGCAACATCATCATGCAGGACGAACAAGTGGTGACCTTAAGTCCAGCAGACATAAACACCATCAAACAACTCAAAAGTGGTCTGGAAGTTACCCACCTTAAACTCAAACGCAGCGATGGTGCCACAGCCGATGGCGTGTGGATTGAACAAGCAGGCAGCAAAGCCGTTATTATCTATTTCAGCGGCAACGCCATGCGTATTAAAGAAGACTATAACAGCTTGCTGCCTGAGCTGTTGAAGCTTAAAACAGACGTAGTGTGGTTAGACCATCGCGGCACAGGCGGCAGCGATGGCGAGCCATCGGTAGACACGCTGTTTCAAGATGGACTAGAAACCTATGACTATGTCACCTCGCGCACCGACAAGAAAATCATTCCTCATGGCATGTCGCTTGGCAGCTTTGTCGCCGGTAGTATTGCCACCGAAAAATCCGTAGACGGACTCATTCTTGAAGGGTCAGCCACCAATACCGACGACTGGCTCGACAGCAGCCTGCCCTGGTACCTGAAAGTCTTCGCAAATGTCAGTATTGAAGGACAATTAAAAACTGCGGGTAACAGCAAAGTTGTACAGCAATACAGCGGACCAATTTTCATCATCATTGGCGAAAACGATAAAGTCACCCCGGTGAATTTAAGCGAAAAACTTTACCAACAAAGCATTTCTACCGATAAGCATATATTGGTTGTTAAAGGTCGACGCCATGGTGATGTGCTGCGTGACGATGGGGCTAAAGCGGCGCTTCGGGGGTTTATTGAGAGGTTGTAAAAATTAGGGTAACATCCTTTTGGCATTAAGCGAGGTTAAAACCTCGCCTACTTTTGATTGGTACCTTATTAAATTCCTTATCAACATACAAAATTTACCTGAAACGAAAATATGAAGAAAAAACTCCTATTACTTGTCTGTTTTGCGCTCCATTTTCCTGCATATTCAGATGGCAACTGTAACGATGCGATAAAGTCTGCGAACCTTGAGCAGGCATCTGAACATTGTATTTGGTCAACCAGTGGTGATTTAAACAAAGATTTGATATTTGGCACTGCTGGTCATAAGTTTGGCTCTCGGCTGTTACCGTCTCGCAGCGCATTGCTGGTCAAAAAACTAGCTATGGAAAACAACGCCGACTTTCAATATTTTTGGGGTTTTATCCTCAGCAATCTCTATCAAAGTCAGGGCAAAAAATACAGAGTAACAGAACGTGCCCAAACCAATATGTGGTTGACCAAAGCCGCCAATGGGGGCAACTTCAATGCCATCAGTTACTATATTAATATGCACCTCAACGAGGCCATTGAAGCAAGTGCGCCACAGGTTAAAGAAGACGCCATTGTCTATGCCCGTTATTTGGTCGAGACAAAGATGCCTGGTGCCGAAAACCTGTTAAAAAAGGTATTGGCAAAGCCCACTGTTGAAAATACCACTGCGGATTTCTACAAACGAGTGGAGCAATACGAAACCCTGCCGAAAGAGCAGATCAAAAAAATGGCCAAGGCTTTAAGAAATGGGCATACCAAAAGTAACCAAAAAGCGATGATTGGCACCCGATTTAAACCCGACATAATAAAAAGCACAGAACTCTACGAATATCTGGTAGTAAAGCACAACGACACTGAAGCGGGATTCATATTAGCCAAAATATTTTTAAAGACACAATTTGAAAAAGCCCTGACTCTAATGCGCTGGTCTGCCGAACGAGACCATGGTGAGGCAGCGGGTTGGCTAGGCGATTATCTGTTCTGCACTGGCAAAAAAGACGAAGGAATGGTTTGGCTTAAAAAAGCGCAAAAACTTGGCTACGAATACGCTGAAGATTCGATTGGTGAGATTGAAGACTTAGGTAGCCCAACCACTTGTGAGGAAAGCTGGCGGCAGTGAGTTGTTTACGGCAGTGCCTCAAATAAAATCGGTACCAGTTGTTCATTGAGCTTTATTTCAAGTGCGTGCTGTTTACTGACGAATAACTTGCCAGCCTCAGTTTTAAGCATTTTATTTAAAACCAGCAACTGCTCAGGCGTATAATCCTCCATCACGAACTTTAACGCCAATGGTTTAACTTTCTGCCATGATAAGGCCGCTTGCATCCCGCCCAACAATTCTTTCATCATTTTTGGGTCAACACCATCAATTGCAGGCAGGTCCGTGTTGCTCGGCTCGTAATGTAGCTTAATATTTGAAAGTTTGAGGTATTCCAACGCCAAGGTTTGATGATCAGATTTGGCCAATACTGGGTTTGAAATAGTCAGTAAGCCGGTAAGTAATAAAGCACACTGTATGGTTCGATTTATCGTTTTTGGTTGCATATTTACCTTCATTTGAAATTATCTTCTCATTCTGTCACTAATATCAATTGTCTCATACCAATCGCATTAATTTACTGGTCTACTTTTTGGTCGGGTAAAATGGTTAATGACAAGGCATTAATTGCCGTATGTAGTTGTTCTACTTACAAAATTAATAACGCAGTCAGTGGCCATTTTAACCAGCAAAATAGACCAGTTAATTATGGAGATTGGTATCACTACAGTCCAGACATTAAAAGGGCTGGCAACACGCCAGCCCTTTTTTAACTCTAAAGTGTTAAATCAGTTGATATAGCAGACCAATCGCTACCAGCACAATCAATGTTTTGGCTAACATCCCCTGTAAGTGTATTTGGCCTATCTTAAATCCTGTTGTACTGACCTCTATATTCTGAATAACGATGGCTGTTTTCGAATGGCTTGTGGGACTGTTGTTGGTTTTGCAAGAATTTGAGAGTTCGCTTGTTTGGTTTAAGTCGACTTCTTCAATTTCTTCAATCAAGTCCGCAAGTTCGTCAGAAAAAATTGCTCTAAAGAGTTCGTCCAGTGGCGTTTTTTCGCCTTTAAGTGGTTTCATTGTTGCCTCCAAAATAAAAATGTGGAAGCTCAATATTTTTGTGTCTAGTTGATTTAATTCATTTCAAAATTGGTAAATGGAGTGATAGTTCACACAATAAAACTCCAAAAATCTAAAACAGCGCTCTTTGAGCCCCGTTTTACTAAACAAAAAACATCTATACTGAAACTTTAACAGTAAATATCATCATAAGCAGTCCTATCGGTATTTTCGACAATCGTTTAATCTTTTCCAATCGCCTATTGTGAATTTATTTTGAGCCACGCTCTTTAATTAAAGGTGTAACTCAAAGTCCCAAACAATCACACTCCTTACTTCATCATTCAATTGACATAAATTTCTAAGTCCCATAACCTCCTAAAACATTATATTAAAATAATCTCTCTCTCAGTAACCGAACCATCTGCCCCAGTCTCACGAAACAGCAACGTTTTGTTGTCATTATTACTGGCATCCAAGGCAATCAAGCCGGTTTTAATCAAGCTGATAATCAACTCTTTGACGGTTTTATCATTTTGCTTAGCCGTCTGTTGAAGGACTTTATAAAGCTCGTCGGATAAATTTAATGCATATTGAGCCATAACAACCCTCCCCTCATACAATTTATATAGATAATATATAAATTATAGTTAATGATCTTTTTTTGGTCAAGGTAGTGTTTTCAATTCTTTTAAAAGAGACTTTGTAACACCACTAATGAGCCGATTTAGGCGATGGCAATTTGTGTAGGCGGTTGATAAAATGCAGCCTCATCAACCGGAAGAACCAAAACCATGTCCCACAACACCATTGCAATCAACCAGACCCGCCAAGATCTCACCAGTTACGACGAAATATGGCTATTCGGCTACGGATCGCTTATCCACAAAGTCGACTTTCCTTATATAGCCAAGGCGTTTAGCAGCATAGCAGGCTGGGAGCGACGGTTTTGGCAAGGCAGTCACGACCATCGCGGCACACCTAAATCGCCCGGCAGAGTGGTGACACTAATCCCCAGTGAAGGCAGCACCTGTTTTGGTATGTCTTACCAAGTCACCCATGATGTATTTGAGCATTTAGACCATCGCGAGAAAAATGGCTATCTGCGTTTTGAAGTGAATATTGAATTTGAAGATGGTGAGGTTAAAGCCGGTTTGGTTTATATCGCCGCAGAAGATAACGCCGCTTACCTTGGCCCGGCATCAGAACAGGCTATTGCTGAGCACATTCATAACTGCCGCGGTCCAAGTGGTGAGAATAAAGAGTATTTATTGGATTTGGCCGTTGCCCTTCGGTCGTTAGAGGTTGACGATCTTCATGTTTTTGCTGTTGAAGCTGCATTGAAAGAAATGGGGTTGCAAAATGAATAAATGAATAAGCGAATAAACGTAAAACAATACCTCGAATATGAGCTAAACAGCGAAATCCGGCATGAGTATATAGACGGCTATGTATACGCTAGGCCGGGCGCAACCAAAAACCATCGCAGATTATCTGGCAATGTTGGTTCTGCCTTTCTTAACCATCTTCAAACGGGCCCATGTGAAGCCAGTATCGCTGATGCACGGATAAAAGTCGGCACTAACTATTTCTACCCTGATGTTGTAGTCGATTGTGACGACAGCGATGACAATTCAATGTACGCAAACAAACCAACAATAATTGTCGAGGTTTTGTCGCGCTCAACACGCCACACTGATAAAGGAGTGAAGCTGTTAAGCTATATCAACATGCCCCACCTCCAAGAATACGTTTTGATTGAACAAGAATATGCCTCAGTTGAAGTATTACGCAAAAGCGATGGTTGGGTACCTCGGCATTATTCCCTGGGTGACGAGATACATTTTGAATCCATTGAACTGACGATATCTGTCGAAGACATCTACCACCGGGTAAACAATAAGGATGTTGTTGAATACTTTGAAAATAAAGTGAGTGATTGATTAAGCTCCACACTCTGTGAAGCTTTTGCACACCCACTGTACAATTGACTACTCCTGTTGCTTGCGCAGCTCAGTCACCTGCTCAAATCCTATCCCCCAATTGTCAGTATTGACCTCATCAATAACCACAAAAGTTGTCGCTGGGTTTTTACCTAACACATCGACCATTAACTTCGTACAGCCTTTGATGATGGCTTGCTTTTGTTCCTTTGTTACACCTTCGTCAGTGATTCTTACATTGATATAGGGCATTGTCTTTTCTCCTAATAAAAGCGTTTAATTCAAAGTGATATCGGTATACATTTTACTCACTATTAGCCAATGGTCATCTTCTTTTAGCAGGCCAATAAAATCGATATAGTTAAAATCAAAGAGTGGGCACTGAATTTTCACCATGGCCTGATCTTTCACCACATCAATGGATAATAGTTTAAACTCAAAAGCTTGCCCTTGTTGAGCAGGGATGGGCCGATTAGCAACATCTGCCAACCATTGTGTCATTGTTCGCCTAATACCCGGTGCCTTTAAGCAAACATCATGATGAAATATCGACCGCAATTTCGTCACATCACCCTGATGCAAACCGTCAAAGTAGTTTTGGATGACAGCCGTTACGCTGTCGAAGTCATTGGGCTTCATTTTGCTGAAGCCACTGCTTCAGCGTTAACGGCCTTGGTAAAACTAGGCATTGCCTGCACAGCATTAAGCATGGTTGTGGTTTTTTCGCCGAATGTGATATCTACCGGAAAAAAAGTGCCCCAACGTGAATATACCGCCAGTAAAATATCTGCTGCCGATGGGCTGCTACCGCCCAAAAATGGATTGCTTTGCAACTCACTCTCGACAATCGCCCACAACCCGTTGATTGTTGCTGCTGCCGCATTAAATCCTGTTAGCTTTGCGTTTTCATCGGTGATATTACGTCCCACGAAAAACAGTTTGCTATAAGCCGGATGCACCGTTGCATTGGCAAACATAATGTCTTGTATTGCCTTTTGCCGGGATTCGCCATTTGCGGGCAGCATCGGGCTTTGGTGTTTATCAAGAATGTGCAACAAGATTGCCGCCCCTTCGATCAGCGTTTTGTTGCCATCAAGCAATACGGGAACGTTTGCTGCCGGGTTGATCGCGCTGAAGTTATCAACCTGGTTTTTGTCGATAATCTTCACCGCTTGCCCCAGTTCGTTTAAAACAACTTGGGTGGCCAAAGAACAAGCCCCCGGTGAATAATAAAGTGTGTACATAAATCTCTCCTAAATGCTCAATTGAATGGGTTCGTAAGTTTGCTGCGACAAGGGCATATTAGTCTTTTGGTTTGTTTTCATATATAGCTATAATGTGGATGTACTATTTACGATTTGAAGACAATTAACAAGGTGTCACTAATGGATAAACTTAGAGCAATGCGATTATTTGTCAGGTTGGCTGATTTGGGCAGTTTTACCCGGGTGGCCGAGCAGACCAATGCATCAAAATCATTGATCAGCAAAGAAATAGGCCGCCTTGAGGCGGACTTGGGCGCACGCTTGTTACACCGTTCTACTCGCAACGTGCAATTAACTCACGTTGGCGAAGGTTATTTGCAACGCACCAGAGAAATATTGGCAAAACTAGATGATGCCGATGGTTTTGTTCAAGACTTACAACAAAATTTGCGTGGTAAGCTCAAAATCAATGCGCCAATGTCACTCGGCGTCACCGATTTGTCGGGTATGTTTGCCGACTTTATGCAGGCCAATCCCGACATCGAACTCGATATTCATTTGGGTGATGAAAACATTGATTTGGTCGAACAAGGGTTTGATTTGGGTTTTCGGGCATCGAGCAGGCCAATCGATTCGAATTACGTTGGCAAACCACTGACAAAGTTTTCTTATAAGGTCTGCGCGTCACCAAGTTACCTAGAACAGCACTCGGCAATCACACTGCCAAAAGATCTAATAGACCACAATTGTTTTATTTACAGCTACTTTCAAGGCAAAAATATTTGGCCTATCGAAGATGGCGTCGAGGTGAAGGGTAACTTGCGGGTCAACAATACCCTATTCATGATGGCAGCCTTAAAGCAGGGACTTGGACTGGCCTTTTTGCCTGATTTTGTTTGCCAGCAGGCTATAGACAACGGAGAAATCATAGAAATATTGCCCCAGTCAAAAAAGCCAATGCTAACCCTCTACGCACTGTACCCCGCTCGACATTTTGTGCCTGCCAAGCTTGTCCAGTGCATTGATTATTTACAGCAATGGTTTGCCGAAAAAAACCAAGCGCAATCAACCTTCAACCTGAACAAACAAAAAGTCCCCCGATGAATAAGCCCTGATTTCACTCGCATCAATTTTTTGCTGTAACTGTGCCATGGTCAAATTATGCTTGGCGCAGTATTCATTCGCTTCCATTACATCACCAAGCATCTTCGTCGCCCTGCCCCTGACTTTTTCACCATCGGAGCTTGAACCCTGAACAAACCACATTACTGCAATCATCATTAAAATCAGCGCCAAAACAATTACGTAATGCATAAATTACCCCACTCAATATTCGAGGTGCTGATTATCGCCATTTTGCGCTAATCTGGCAATGGTCAACACACCATGGCAGACAAAATCTGCTCAATAAATAGACTATACTAACTGTAGGAAATAGCTGTAAGAGAAAGCGGTAGGGATTACCACAAATGAGCCAAGGAAACGTCTGTTAAATTGGATCTGTATCATGAATATCGATGGTGTTTTGACCGGCATTGCTTCTGTAGTTGCAGAAAAAATTGCGCAAAAAGCAGCGGAACCCAATGCCAATATAACCGAAACAGAAAAATCGGCTCCCAGTCACTCGCCCGGCGTTTTAGTGACCTTATCTGCTGAGGGACTATTCCTGTCTAAAGCAACACAAGCAAGCTCAAATCAAACCAAGGGTATTGCCGCCCTTCAACACCAACCCGCCAAATCCAACAAAACAGCCGTTTATGAACGAATAGCTGGCCTTCAACACGTAGAAGACAACGGTTACCTTGGCGCGGTTGCGACCAAGCTCGACAAAACAGAAAAACCCATCAGCCGAACCGACAAAACGGCGCAAGAAGGTGAGCTGAAAAGCAAAATAGCCGAGCTGTCTAAGGTAAAATCAGACCCGAAACTGTCGGAGCAAGAAAAACAACAAAAAATATCACTCATCAATAGCGAGATCACCGTTCTCGAACAAAACCTGTTACTTGATACCAACAAGCTGCAAAGCAGCAAACTTAAAAACAAAGCGCTGGAAACCGAGCCAGACAAACAGCCCAACACTCCAGCCAAAAGCCCATTAGGCGTTCAACCCACCCCGCCGCCCGAAAACATTCACCGCATCAGTTACACGATATAAGGTTTTAGTCTTTTTGATTTTTCAGGGATTTTTGCGAGAATTGTCAACCGATTAAACGTGGATAAGTCGACGAAATGCCCATCAGCCAAGATGGCCTCCCTGTTCATTCAACAAAAAACCTTCTAATCTGTCCATCAAAACAAAATTTGTCAGTTTAGCAAGGAACTCTGTCAATGAACGATTTATCTGTCAGGACAATAATGGCTGGCTTTAGTCACCCATTGAATTCTCCTAAATATGGAAAAGTGTTTTTTCAGTTATTTTTAGGCTGTGTCTTTTCTCTTTTTCAACTGAGCGCGAGCGCAACAGAAGGTAATGGCGCTACTCAAAAGTTGGCTGATAAAAAGCTGGTGAGCACAGTAAAAAACTATCTTGAAAAAATGGCTGTGGCAGATATTTTTTCCGGCACGGTGCTTATCGCCAAAAATGGTAAACCAATTCTGAGGCAGGCATTTGGTTTGGCGAGCAAAGAGTTTGGCGTGGTCAATAAGATTGACACTAAATTCAACCTAGGTTCCATGAACAAAATGTTTACCGGCGTAGCTATTGCCAAGTTGGTAGAGCAAGGAAAACTGTCTTTTGACGATCCGCTGTCTAAGTTTTTGCCTGAGTTTATTGACGCCCAATCAGCCAAAAAAATCAAAATCAAACATCTGCTGAGCCATACCGCAGGGCTTGGCAGCTATTTTGGCAAAGCCTTTTTTGACGCGGCGCGTGCGCGTTTCAGAACGGTAGACGATATGATGACGCTGCTTAAAGATGAAAAGCTCCTTTTTGAACCGGGTTCGCACTGGCAGTACAGCAACAGCGGTATGCTGGTACTGGGCAAAGTGATTGAAGTAGCGTCTGGCCAATCTTATTTTGACTATATCATTAAGCACATTTATCAACCCGCAGGCATGATCAACTCAGGCAGCTATCAATTGGATCACGTTATCCCCAATCTGGCGCTGGGTTATGACAAAAAATTTACCGATGATGGCATCGTTTACACCAACAATCTGTTTCGCCATGTTATCCGCGGCGGTCCAGCAGGTGGTGGTTATTCAACGGTTGATGATTTGCTCAATTTTGCCGTGGCGTTACGTGGCAATAAACTGGTGAGCGCAAAATTGGTCACACAATTGCTTTCGGTCAAACCTGCATTAAATTCGACCCGTTATGGTTTTGGTTTTGGCGTTGACACCAAAAATCAAATCGTTGGCCACAGTGGTGG
Organism: Algicola sp.; assembly: GCA_013216025.1. Taxonomy (GTDB): domain Bacteria; phylum Pseudomonadota; class Gammaproteobacteria; order Enterobacterales; family Alteromonadaceae; genus JABSOG01. The sequence goes on from JABSOG010000091.1 coordinate 12,319, forward strand.
TTTCGATGGCATCAGTGCCAATCTGGATATGTTTTTGGATAATGAATTTACAGTGATTGTAATGTCAAACTACAGTCGCATTGCACAGCCGGTGGCAGATAAAATTCGTGAGTTGGTGTTAAGGGGGCGCTAAAGGGGTCGAGTCATTGATGGCATAGCTGCTGTTTTTCAATTCAGTAATACGAGTACATATTGATAAACAACAGCTGATAAACAGCAGCTTTTTGCTTACTTCACTAAACCCACCGAGTGAATCTTACAATATTTTGCTGGTGTAGAACCAGCCCACATTTGGTTATTATAAGCAGCGAAATATACCTTTGAGTTGGCATGAAATGCAGAAATTAAGAATGCTGACATATTCTTACTTGCCAAACTATCCGTTGATTTGAGCCAAAAGCCAGATTCACAGCCTGCGAGAGGCGTTGCGACTTTAATCACCATATCATTATGATAAGTTGAATCTTCACCATAGGTATACATTTTTATAATCGTCGTTGTTGTACTGACACTTGCGGCAAATGTATTGAATGAAAGTACCATCAAAGCAGTACCAATTATAAGCTTTCCCATTTAAAACAACCTCATTAGTTTGGAAACATACCGATTAAGCATTTATCTATCGTCTCCAGAATGAATAGATAAATGCTATTGTATATTAACTCAACAGCCGTCCAGTGACGAGGATTTAACTTGCTAGTACGTACCTGTCTGCAATGTAGAGTTAGCGGATTTTTTTAAATCTTGCCACCGATTATGTTGCTGGGTATCATCGGCAGCAATAAACCCATTCAATCGAAAAACGCCATTAGCAAACCATGACCGCAATCAACCAAGCCAACCACTTTTTTAATCAAGGTAAAATCCAGCAGGCTGAACAACTATATCGTCAACTGCTGCAACAAAACCCCAATGATATTAATTCCCTGTGGGGTCTGGGCAAAGTTGGCCTTGCGCTTAACAGCTACCCAATGGCGCGCGACATATTCAGTAAGTGCGTACAAATGGCACCGCAGCAGCCTGCCCTTTGGTTGTCTTTGGCCGAGGTTCATCAAAAGTTAACCCGCTATGATCAAGCCGAACAGGCCATCAAAAAAGCCTATCAATTAAAAACTGATTTTGTGCCCAGCCTGCTAGCATTGGCGGTGTTTTATAGTGAGTCGGGCAAGTATGATGAGGCTGATGCACTCCTTAAAAAATTACAGCAACTTCACCCTCAGCATATTCAGGCATTTTGTTTGCAAGTACGGATTAAGTCCGTCACTCAAATCAATCAATACGCCAAACAGATGCTCAACTTACTGGGCGATAACAAGCTGCCTGATGCACAACAAATCTTGCTGCACTATGCCTTTAGCGACCTTTACCATCAAAACAAGGATTATCAACAAGCCTTTGAACACTTAAACCAAGCCAACCAAAAGCAGCGGGCGAAAATTCAATTTAGTGTCAAAGACATGCAAGGTTACTTCAATCAACTAATCGCCAGTTTTGACGCAAAAATGTTGGCCGATAGACCGCTAAAATCCAATGAGGCTGTTGATTCAAAGCCAATCCCCATTTTTATTGTCGGCCAACCTAGATCTGGTAGCACCTTGCTTGAACAGATGTTAATCGGCCACAGTGCCATCAGCAGCGGCGGTGAGTTACCGTTTATTGGCGGCGATATTGCCCAAGGATTACATCAAATTACCGGCAAAAACTATCCCGAGGCGTGTCGATTATTACAACCACAACACTGTAAAGAGCTGGCAGCTCATTACTTAAAAAGCCTCCAAAACCTAGCCCCTGACGCCCGTTATATCATTGATAAGATGCCGGCCAATTATCAATCTATCGGACTGATAAAAATGCTGATGCCACAAGCAAAAGTGATTCATATCAGGCGCGACCCGATTGATGTCAGCTGGTCTATTTATCGCAATCATTTTAGTTCGCCCGAACCCTATTTTTGTTCATTGACTGAAATAGGCCAGTACCACCACTGTTATGAACGGGTGATGGCACATTGGCAAAGTGTCTGCCCTCAATACATTCATACCATTGCTTATCAAGACTTGGTCAACCAACCCCAACGCGAAATCAGCAAAGTATTGCAATTTTGTGGTTTGGATTTTGAAGAGATGTGTTTAACATTTTCGCAGCAACAGCGCCATATCAGCACCTTAAGTGATGTTCAACTAAGACAAGGCATACAGACCAATACCGCGGGTGCTTGGCAGCCTTATCGTCAACATTTGCAGCCTTTATTTGATGCATTGAAGTAAAATGAACTGTCTAAAATGTAACGCCCATATGACGCATATGCCAGTACGACAAAAGTACCACTATGATATGTGCAATGACTGCGGTGGTCGCTGGGTTGATGGCGCGGTGTTGCACCAGCACTGTTCAGGACTATTTTGTGACGGCAAAGACAAAGCCTATAAACATTTTATGCAACTCAGGGTCAATGTCACTGATTTCAACTGCCCCACTTGCGAACAACAAAAACTATCTTTGGTCGTGGTCAACAACATTGAAATAGAGTTTTGCACTGACTGTCATGGCGTCTATTTTGATCTCAACGAGATGAAAGCGGCTATGCCCACCAGAAATAGGCTTAAACCAAAGATCAAACTTAATAAGGGCGTGGTCGCCGTCGGTTTTGTCGAGGTGATATTGGCGTTGATAGCGGGTTAGTACGTTTTGGTAAGCCCAATAATATTTGATGGATTACGGCTCGTTCCGCCCCTAACCAAACCCCGCGTGCTACAAACGCCAGAAAACAAGCCCTCCGTCTCTCTTAATCTGTTAAATAATCCCTATATTTGTATAATTTATTTGCAATTTAAGTTGCAATAAGGTAAAAAGTCACTTGTAAACGGTTACATCGATACAAAAACCATACTATAAAAACAAAAATGCGGCTTACTAGTCTAAGCACATACAAGAGAACAGGAATAACAATACAAATGACAAATCATAACAAAAATAAGCCTATGTTTCGGCCGGCGTTACTGGCATCAGCTATCGCTTTAATCGTCTCTGGCAGTGCTTTTGCTGAAAAAGCTTCTTTTTACAGTGAAGCCAACCGCGCCACCGCCAAATTAATCATTACACCAATCGCAAGTCCATCTAAAGAAATGAATCAGGATTTGGCTCGTGCTTATATCAACGACCAACACAGTCGTTTTGGTATCAGCAAAGCACAGAACCTGCGTTTTACTCACCAACGTGAAAGCTTGTTGGGCACTCATTACTACTTCCAACAGTTCTTGGGTAAAGTGCCTGTTGACCAAGCTGAAATGATTGTCACCATCGGTAAAGACGGCCACACGATCAGTAAAGTGTATAACAGTACTCATCAGACAACGCCACAGCTTGAACGTGCGGCGCTGCTTAACGTTAAGCCGGGCATCAGCGGTGACAAAGCCATTGATAATGCTTGGAATATCTTGCAGGTTCGTGACCAACTGACCAGTGCGCCTCGCAGCGAATTGGTTTATTTCGTAGATAACAAAGGTCAGTTCCATTTGACCCATCGCGTTCATATCGCTGCCCAAGGCGACACTGGTGGCCGTATGATGTATATCGATGCCAACCGTGGCAACCTCGTTCATGACCACTCGACCACATTGCGTCGTCATGGCGATATGCCGACGATTGCCCAGCTGAACCAACGCAAAGGCCCGGTACTTAGCCGTCAACTGCAAAGCAAACGCTTCGAAAACATCTCAGCGGCTAGTGCAACCCAAGGCGTTCTTGCCAGTGCAACCGCTTTGGTCTTCGATCCAGATCCGCGCACCACGCTAGAAGACAAGTCACTGGAAGATAACAGCCCGGCGTCTTCGTTCACTGCAGCTTACCTGACCCGTACATTGCAAGGTTTGAATTTGAGCGGCGGCGTTTACTCAATGGACGGTGCTTACGTCAACATTAAAGAAATCGAAAATCCAAAAACGGCACCTAGCACCAGCAGCGATGGTACTTGGACTGCGGTTCGTGGCGACAATGCCTTTAACGATGCCACTACCTACTTCCAACTGGACCAAAGCCAACGTTATATGCAAAGCCTAGGTTTTGTCGGCGCTACTGGCATTATCGAACGTCCGCTTGATGTTGATACCGATGGTGTATCAGGTGCCGACAACTCTCATTACAGTTACGGTGGCAGCAGTGACTATCTGGCCTTTGGTCATGGTGACGTTGATGACAACGAAGATGCCG
>JABSOG010000919.1 GCA_013216025.1 Algicola sp.
GACAAATGCAGGTGCATAAGCACGGGCAGGCAACTCAATATGAAGGGCTGTATGACACACCAGCGAATCATAATATTGCTTTAATTTATTTCTGACTCTTGACGCGGTTACTCTGACGACGGTGTCGGTTTGCGGATCAAAAGTCACCTCACGGCCATACACTTCAACCCCTATGGTATATTCTTTGAGTCTGTCGGCTGTGCCGTTTAAGGCATTTTCGACAATATAAACCAAAAATTCACGTAAGCGTTGTGCTTTGGCAAAAAAGCGGGAGGTCAAGATGTTATTGAGTTCTTGTTTTATTTCAGTATCGCTAAAAGGGCAAGCAAGGGCATTCATGACGATAACTCCTCAAACAGCCAAGACTTATTGGCTGTGACATACATTTTATTAACAAATTTTATACAATGTATCGTATTTAAAGGTAAAATACTATCTTTATTTACAAACGCTGGCCGTATTCAGTTAGTCAATGATTTGTGTCTTATCAAGCTGGCCTGAGCGCTTCAGATTACTGGCGATAGCCTGGATTAATTTAACGGTTTGTTGATGTCCAGGACCATAAACCCGTTGATAAACGGGCAGGGCTTTGGCGTAATAATTCTCTGCGATTTGTGGTTTGTCCAAATCACGGTGGGCATCACCCAATGCTCGCCAAAGCGTGGCAACTGCCTGATGGTTAAGACCGGAAATTTGCTGATAAATGGCCAGCGACTGTGCAAAGTGATCCTGTGCTTTTGCCGGTTGTTTTTGATGCAAATGCAAAATGCCGATGTTGTGCAACACCGCCGCTTTATCAAGGCGGCTTGCCGGTAAAAAAACAGCGCCGATTTCGAGCGCGCGCTGGTAATGGCTGGCAGCTTGGGAGAATTGGCGTTTTATGAACAGCGCTTCACCCGTTTTATTGATTATTCTGGCGATTGTTGGGTGTTTTTCACCAAAGATACGGTGGTAAGTCTGTAAACTTTTATCAAAGTACTGCTGTGCTTGCTCCGGTTGGCTGGCTTGTAAAAACAAATTGCCTACCCTGTATTGCCGCGCCGCAACAACCGAATGGGTTTCGCCAAAATGGCTCAGTGCAATGGCCAGTGCCTCATTGGCTGCAATAGTAGCATCAAGGTAGTGTCCCTGAAAGTACTTAAGCTCGGCGTTGATGGCGAGCACTTCGGATAGTTGTGCCCTATGAGTTGTCTGCTGAACGTCTACCAAAGATAAAGCGGTTTCATTGTTTTGCCGTGCCGCTGTGAAGTTGCCCGTTAACCCTTGTACCAACGCCAGACGGGCATAGTGAATGGCCAAATCGTTGCCTTGTAATGGATTTTCTGATGAGCTTGCTGAAGAAAGCGCCTGGGATAAAAAACTCAGCGCCTTATCATACTGTCCGGTCTGTTTATATAATTCTCCCAGCAGGCTTAAATCTGTGGTGACATGCTGCGAGTCAGTTGTGCTTGATTGATCTTGTTTTAATGCTGACAGCAAGGTTTGTTCTGCCTTGTTGTATAACGCCAGTTTTAGTTCGGTTTGGCCAAGACTACGGCGGTGGTCGGCGTTGCTGTCATCATAAAGTATGCTTTTACGGTAGTTAACCAGTGCATTTTTATAGTCTTCAGTGGCAAAAGATTGTGCCGCGAGTGATTGTGATTTGAGCGCTAACTGGATTTCGAGATTTTGTACGCTTTGCTCAGTCGAAGTCAGCTTGAAATTACCGGCATTAAAGTAGCCAAAAATGATTAACAAGGTGATAAATCCAGCGACAATGCCAAGCCATGATTTGCTGATAATCTTAGCCGGTTTGGGTTGTTGAGTGACAACGTCGGCAGCCGTTTGCCCGTTGGCGACGAAAACTGGGATTAATGTTCGTTCAGGCAAGTGAATTTGCAACGTAGCATCTTGGGCTGCGGGTGAATCGTAATGGGCTTTTAATTTACTGCGCAGTCGTTTGGCATTGACTCGAACGATACTGTCTTTATGGGGGTTAAAGGTGGCGTCGCGTTGATAGACTTTTATACCGATGTGATAAGGCGTTAATTCATCTGCCCGATTGTCTGCTGCAGTATTGACAATAAAACGTAACAACTCGCTCAGTCGTTCTGATTTGGCAAAAGTTTGACTGGCGAGCAGCGTATCTAGTTGGTGTTTAATCTGTGTTGACGAGGGTTCGCCACTCGGTTGTGTCATCAATGATTTAATTCAATTAACATAGCTGTACACAATATAGCGTGATTTGAGGGCATTTACACCGTTTTATCGCTTACACCTTTTACCGGCTAGACAAATCCAGGGTTTTTATGGTGTTGGCGGCAATATCAACCCAATAGGTTAATGGGTTGTTTGGGTCCATAGATAATTGATACAAGGCAAATTGGCGGGCTGAGGTGACGGTGTGGCTCCAGCCGACCGAATCATTAAAACCAATATTTATGACCCCGGGAAATCCTTGTAAACTGGCGCCCATCACATTTAATACACCGGGAATGGTGATATGAGACTGCCAAAAACGCAAGTTGCCGGTGAGCGGAAAGTGGGGATTGGCCAATAATGCGCCTTTGCCGTTTTCAGTGCGTTCACCCCCTAGCGCCCAGGCATTAGAACCCAGATAAGGTGAAACATCGTCTCCCGGCGAAGCCAGGTATGCCATTTGGATAAATGAACTTTCAGCGCCACTGGCGGCGCGCGCTATCGACAGCAGATAAGTCAGCAATTGTTTGGCACTAATAGGTTTTACCCATGGCTGGTTGGCGCATTCAACGGCCAGATTAGACAATCCCGTTTGCGCCAGATATTGGTTGTAACCGGTCACATATCCCTGCACCAATGCACGGGTATTGTCACTGTCCAGTTGTAGCGGACCTTAAACTGCCGGGCTGTTAACCGTTGGCCTGTTTTATGCTCGCATATAGCGCTGTAAAACCGCCACCAAACCGGCTACTTGCGGCGGATAGAAAACACTGCTGTGATCGCCCGGTATATCATGTTCGAACACGGTTGTGGCGTAGTTTTGCCATCCCCAGTTCGGGTCATCCTGAATGTCCCAGTGTTTAGGTTCATCTTTGCCTTTGAGCAGCACCAGTTTGGCTATTTTGTCAGGCATTTTTGGCAAATATTCGGCACTGACGTTGGCGGCGAATACGTCGACTAAACCACGGATCTGGACCAAAGGTGTTTGCGGTATCAGCCAGTTGGCTGCAACCAGACAGTCTCTGAAGCAGGATAAGCGCTGATCCGGCTCCAGTGCCAATAAGGTGTCGTGGTGAACGTTGAGATCTTTGCCAAGAAAACCGCCGATGGCTTTGGCCAGTTCCACCAAACACTGGCAGTCGTCCCAATCTTTGCCTTGCGGTGTTATTTGGGCACTGGGGGCAGGCGCGCCCATAACGACCAATACGGCGACTTCATCTCCTTGTCGTTGCAGTTGGATGGCCAGCTCTAGGGCTACCTTGGCGCCAAATGAATGGCCCGCCAGTTGGT
>JABSOG010000920.1 GCA_013216025.1 Algicola sp.
TGAAAGCGTTGTTGAAAATCGATGGAAAACTGATGGCGATCACCCAGCGAAAGGGGGTTTTTGTGTTGCAGGGGCAGAAATTTGTCGCTTGGAAATTCAAAGGCAAAGCCGAAAACATCCTACGTAAAAGCAGGATTTACACCGCGATAAGCTTGAGTAACGGGTTGCTGGCGCTGACCGTAGAGGGTGAACACAAAGGATTATGGCTGCTCAATAAACAGGGGAAAATGGTGCGGCATATGACCACCGACGATGGACTTTCTGACGACATTATTAATGTATTGTTTGAAGACAATCAACAGGGGCTTTGGCTCGGGACCGAAAACGGTATCGATAGAATTGCGACCTCGTCACCGTTGACTTACTTTGATGAACAACTGCAAGGCAGTATAAGGGATTTTGTTCGTTACGATGGTGACTTGTATGTGTCAACCAGTAGTGGTCTTTTTCGCGCAAAGTCGGCAGAGCAAGGCCGTGTTTTTGTTAATTTATTTGACGGCACGCAAACGGACACCCGTAGTTGTTTTAAACTGCTGCCGACCAAGCAGGGGCTACTGGCCGCTTGCAACACATCAGTCTACCAAATTAAAAAAGGCGAGCTTATTCAACTGGATCACAGTGCCACTTCTGGATTGAGTGTCATGGGACTACTGCCTGTTGATGCTGATGATGCTGCTCAAACGCAGGTTTTGCTTGGTCATGACAAGGGATTGGGTTTATTGCGATTTGAAGCCGGTTATTGGCATTATCGGGCGTTGGCCCAATTGACAATTAACACCGCAACGGTAGAAATTGGCATAGAGGGAGCTAGGTTAATTTGGCTGCTTGATGCGCCAGGCACAGTAAAACGCCTTGAGTTTCAAGGTTCGCTTGAGTCAACACCTAAGGTACTGTCTTTTGATAAAAACAACGGCTTGCCAAAAGGTTTCAGAAGTTTCTCTAAAGTCGACGGGAAAATGTTTTTTTTGGGCAGTGAAGGACTTTACCGATTCGATGGGTCTACCCGGCGTTTTGTGGCACACAACAGTGCGGTTAAATTAGTGGATGAAGGGGTTGTTGCGTTAAAAGACTCAAGCCACTATTTATCGCTGATCAAAAACATCAGTCCCAAAAGTCTGACGGGCGGCATTAGTATCTATAAATTGTCGATTGCTCAAAAGCAAGCTGGCGGTGGTTATATTTGGTATGAGCGCGAATTTGAGTGGTTTTCTAGGTTGCTGCCAACCTTAGTTTATACTGAAGCCGATGGCGTGTCGTGGGTGCTGGCGAGTCGCAAGTTGTGGCGGTATGACTTGTCGATGTCACAGGCCTCAGCGCAAGGTCGACGACAATATACATTGTTGCCAGAGGTCGAGATGATGGGCAAAGATTTCAATCGAATACCCCGCTCGTCAGGCGGCGTGATTGAATATGGTCGCACGTTGCTATTTCGCTATGCGTTTGCTTCCTTTACCAGCCGAAAAGATCGCCAATACCAATATAAACTTTCAGGGTTTGATGACGATTGGTCAAGTTGGAGTTCGCTCGATCAACAGGAATATAGCAAGCTTGACGAGGGCCAATACAGCTTTGAGTTACGGGCTAAAGATGCATTTGGCACTATTTTTGAGTCGAAAACATTGTTATTTGTGATATCCCCGCCTTGGTATCGTAATCCATGGGCTTATGCGATATACATATTTTCTGGATTGATGTCACTACACTTATTTATACGCTGGCGCAATCAGAGTTTGATTGAGCGTGCCAACGAACTGCGGCGTATTGTCGACTCACAGACCACTCAATTGCGTCAGCGTGCGGTCGAGCTGCAAAAAGCCACCGATGCCAAGTCAGACTTTTTGGCCAAAATGAGTCACGAGATCAGAACCCCCATGAATGCCGTGATAGGACTGAGTTACCTGACCCTCAAAACTCAATTGGATTCGCATCAACGGGATTGTGTTTCGAAGATAAAAGATGCCAGTCAGTCTTTATTGGGATTGATTAACGATATTTTAGACTTTTCGAAAATAGAAGCGGGCAAACTGACCATTGAACAGGTCGAATTTGAGCTTGAAGCGGTGATCTCGCGTTCTATCACACTCAGCACCATGAATGCCCATGAAAAGGGTCTCGAACTCATCACCGACATTGCCCACGAAGTGCCTAACAAGCTGCGTGGCGATCCACTGAGAATACAGCAAATCATCGTTAACCTGGTCAACAATGCGGTTAAGTTTACTGAAGTGGGTGCCGTTTGTTTGCGGATAGAAATAAAAGAAGCCCATGATGAGCAATTGCTGCTGCATTGCGCGGTGATTGATACTGGCATTGGCATGACACCCGACCAACAGCAAAAATTATTTCAGTCGTTTGCCCAAGCTGACGACTCGGTGAGTCGTACGCATGGGGGCACCGGATTGGGGTTAGCCATTTCAAAGCAGCTGTGCGAATTAATGGGGGGTAAAATTTGGCTTGAAAGTGAGGTGGGTAAAGGCACCATTTTTCATTTCACCGTACAGGTTGAGGGTGTCGGTGAAGTGGCGTATGCCGAGCCGCCCTTCAGCGGTCTTAAAGCTTTGGTGGTTGATGACATGGCATTGTCGGCGCAGGTGTTAAGCAAAATGCTTGGTATTTTAGGGTTTGCTTGTGAGCAGAGCGACAATGGTCAGGATGCGATTAAATTGGTCATTGATAATGACCGACTAGATAAGGGATATGATCTGATATTAATGGACTGGACTATGCCCCATCTTGATGGTATCGCCACATTAGAATATTTAGCTAACTATATCACGCAGATGCCGCCGTGCTTACTGATGGCGGGCCATTATCACAAAGCGGGTGCCAACACGCACTCGGTGCGTTGGCCATGGTTGCATCCGCTGCGCAAGCCGGTTGGTTTGGGTGACTTGCATCAGGCCATTGTTGGCGTTATGTCTGGCGAGATGCCAAAGCTGGTCGAAACACAAGATGAAGGGCTCATCATACCGGACTTGACTGGGTTTATTATCTTGCTGGTCGAAGACAATGCGATTAACCGACAAGTGGCGGTGGGTTTTTTGGCTGATACTGGGGTGAGTGTAGTGAAGGCGAATAACGGCATTGAGGCTTTGCAGAAGTTGCGCCAAAGCAAGTTCGATTTGGTCTTGATGGACATAGAAATGCCGCATATGAATGGCATCACAGCAACCAAAACCATCAGAGACAGCTTACAGCTGCACGAACTGCCAATTATCGCCATGACAGCCCATGTGATGACCGATGAAAATCTACAGTATCAAGAAGCGGGTATGAATGGCCATTTGAGCAAACCATTTGAACCGGCAAAGCTCTATCAAATTTTAGTGGAGTATTTGGGCCAAAACGAATCAATTGCATCAGTACAGTCAATAGTGCAGCCAATACAGGAGGAACCGGTGAGTGACCCCCAGCCCAGTGGATTGATTGAGCAATTAAATCGGGTAGACGGATTGAATACCACCCAT
>JABSOG010000921.1 GCA_013216025.1 Algicola sp.
ATAGGGCCGTTTGGGGTCGGCGATTAATCGAAGTTCGTCAAAGGTGTAAACGGTGCCGTTTGGGGCGTAAGCAACAAAACCTTCAAACTGGTCAGTACCAACTGCACCGCCCGGTACGTTGCGGGCAACACATTTAACGCGCCAGTTGCTTTTGGTGACACGCGTAATGCCTGCGGTATTACCGCCCAAATCGGCCACCAAGTTTGACGTTGGCTCAAGTAATTTATCGTTTACATGGCCGGGCACATTGAGCGTGTCGCCATTCCAATATTGATAATCTTGGTAGATTTTGTAGGCATCGAACGTGTAACCCGGGTTCAGCGGGCCGCTGCACCCTTGGTTATCACCCCAACTGCCGGAGTAGTTGTGACTGTCGGAGGCATAAAAATAGCCCAACGTTGTGTGAATGTGGGGGATGTCGAGGTTCCAATCTGAGAAATCGGCCATGCCTGCACCCCACCCACCTTTGCCTCTAAAGGTTCGGCGAATGGCGACTTCAAGCCCCGAATTACCCGGTAAACTCACATCCGCTTGTTTGAAACTGATTGAACCGCTGTTTAGGTCAATTTGTTCGCCCAATAAATCGGTGGTTTCAGCGGTAACGTTGGGGGTCGCTTTTGAGCGTTCAAGGATATTTTTATCCATCGGCTCAGTTGCGTGCTTTTGCTCACCACCGTCATCGGGTCCTTGTATTGCGCTGGCTGTGGGGCCTGTGGCAAGACTAAAACCTGCTGATTTAGACCTGCCTTTTTCGGTGAGCACATGCTTGTTGGCAACTCGGCTCATTAAGTATTCGTGCATTTTCTTTGAGGCTTTGGCGGGTTTACCCTTGCCTTCGTCTCCGGCGACTGCGCCAGTACTACTGCCAAGGCACACCAGCGCGATCAGGGCAATTATTTTGCTCGTCTTTGTCATTTTCATTATGTCGTCCTTTTACTGTTTGTTTTCTTGCTGACCAAAGGGATAGCTGTACTTGGTCTTTTCAACTGTGGTGTTGTTGTCGCTTCGCAGTATCGGCGTGCCTAATAAGTCGTTAGCTGTGTAGGTATTTTTTAACCGCATGGCCGGCAATGCCGCAGACCAAGCTGTACACCCGGTGTTGTTACAGGCCCTGACGAGGTAATCGTAATTGGCGATTATCGGTTGGGCGGGCTGCACTGGCGGTGTTTCCACTGAGACCATTACAACAGGTTGACTTGCCTATGAATTAGCAGCTAAGGCAGTGACTGGCAGTTAAAACAATAAAGCCAGCTGATCATCAGCTGGCTTTGGGTGTTGCTATTTTTATATTTACAGACCAATTCATTGGCTATATTTTAAGCTTGTTATGTGACTGTCCAATATTAGTTTTAATTACTTGCCTTTTATTTCCAAGTGACATTCAGAGCGCAGGCTATGCAACCTAATATATTGGTCATTTGCAAATCGAAATACAATATGATCTGAATCATCAGATTCGCTCTCATCCAAAAGCCAATCGAGATTCTGGTCATCGGGGTTTTTATATCCGACTTCACAAAGAGAATGATTTATGTGGGTCACAAATTCAGCGCTAATCTCAAAGTAATGAACATTTGTGAACTTTAAAATTATGCTATCCACTTTTTGATCAATTATTCCATAACTTGAATTCAATATAAAACTTAAAAATAACGATTTTGTCTCCACTTCAAAGTCAAATTTGATAAAATCATAATAGTTATGCAAGTCGATGCAATACCCTTCGCAACTAACTGCATTAGTCTGATCAATTAAATAGTTTTTATCCATTTTTCATCTCTTTTTCAAATACTTTCGAGCGGCTCTTATTTCCGCTTGCGTAGTTGATCTCGTTGTAGATTGTCTTTCGGTTGAATTATACTTTGGCCCAAGATGTGCTGGTGCTTTTTTATTTCGTTGCGATATTTTTGTATGTGGGGTTTCGACACCATTATGTGCTCTCCCATCCAAATCAATATCAAGTTTTACATTTACAGATGTTAATGTAACTCTTGATTTATTGCCATTTTGTGGGATAAGTTCAGCTGCTTGGTCTTGTATTGATAAACCCACTGCCGCCATAATACCTGTGCCTGCGGCTATATCATTGCCAATATCGCTAAGGCCCTGTCCACCTGCAACGCCATCTGCAGCAGCATCATTCCCGACATATGCTTCCTGATTAGCAATAACAGATGCACTTTTTTCCGACATCGTTAAGCCTACTGAAGCTCCAAAAACGGTCTCTCCCGGCTCTGCATTCATTCCGTCAGGATCAACATACCGATAAGGATTATTATTTGCGTAAGTATAACGATTGAAGTTATGAACGTTATCATAACCAACAGGGTCATTACTCAAAAACCGCCCAAGCAACGGGTCATAATACCGCGCCTGCATATAATTCAACCCAGAATCATCATCCCACTGATGTCCCGTGTAGCCAACGTTGGTATTATCCACACTTTGGCTGCCATCACCAAGTGAAACTTGTGCTTCTGTTACCCGCTCTTTACCTAAGAAAATATAGTCTGTGATGGTTTCGGTTTGTTGATCCCATTGGTAGATCATTCGACCTGACAAATCGTAAATACTATAACGATGTTTGCCGTTTTTGGTGTCTTTTACTCTCTTGCCGCTACCGTCATAGACATAATAATGACCGTCAGTGCCAATCACTTGCCCAGCTTGGTTTCTAAGTAAATCCACACTGCCAGTGTGCGTCACCGCGCCTTTTTTATCATAAGCAAAGCTGTAGCTCTTGGATTTACTACCGCTCACACTGGCTGAATTTAGGCGTTTGGTGGTTGAGTCGTACACATAACTCACCGCCATGCTGCTCAGGCTTTTACTTGTGATGTTGCCCATGGTGTCGTAGGTGAAGCTTGCCGGCCCCCATTTACCATTGGCTGACGTCAATCTATCGAGGCCATCGTATCCCATGGAAATACTGTAGCTGGCATCTTTGTGGTCGGTGATGTTACTGGTATTGCCGTTGCCATCGTAGGCGTATTGCAAGTGGGTGAGTGACGTTGTTCCCTTGAGCGTTTTGAGGTGCTGGGGCAGTTGGCGGTTGTCTAAAGTCAGGTTGTACTTTAGACCATTGCCATAGGTGAAATCGGTTAATGTGCCGTTGGCGTGGTAGCTTGCACCCGTTGCAAATTCACCCGCTTTGGTGGGTTGACCAAAGGTGTTGGGGGCGTAGCTGATTTGTCTGCCTGACGGATACGTTAAGCTCGATTGATTACCGAGCGAGTCGTAACCGTATTTCAGTTCAAAAGTTTGACTGTCCAGCAATAGGGTTTCATCAGTCGTTTGGCCTTGAGTGTTGTATTTGTACGACCATTGCGTAGGACCGCTGTTGATATTGGTGACATTTCCGTTGGGGTCATAGTAATAATCGACGTCAGCCGTTGCGCTGTTTCTGAAGTTTTTGTGCTTAACGCGACCGAGGTTGTCGTAGGTTAAGTAGACCTTCTCACTG
>JABSOG010000922.1 GCA_013216025.1 Algicola sp.
GTTGTGCTTGTGGCTGACAATGGTTTGTTCGATAGAATGTTTGGTTACCAAGGCACCGCCGAACAATGCTTGTTCCCAATGATATAAATCCTGCGCGGTGATAAAAGCGGTTAAGCCTGCCACATCGCTAGGGCTGGTGCCCTGTACAATACTCGACTGGCTTTGGGGTCTTTTTTGGCTTTGGGCAATTTGGCTTTTGGTGAGTGTTCCCTTCATGCCTGCTGCATCAAACAGTTGTTTTTGCAGAAAGTGCTCAAAAGGCTTACCTGTGATCTTTTCGACCAGTAACGCCCTTAAAAAGGTGTTTATATTGCCATAACGGTAGTCGCTGCCCGGGGTAAAGGCGGTTGTTTTGACAGCCTGCATTTGGTGCATCACGTCTTTTGAGGTGGTAGCGCGTTTACGTGGCCACTCGATGTCGGGCAGGCCACTGGTGTGCGTGAGAATGTGTTCGATGGTGACTGTTGACGCCCATTGTGGCAGGTTTGATAGGTACTTTGAAAGCGTATCGGTATAGCTCAGTTTACCTTGTTTTTTCAGCATCATAAGGGCAACGGTGGTAAACTCTTTGCCAATCGAACCGGGGCTGAATTTATGGTCGGTGGTTAATGGGATTTGTTGGTTTTTGTCGGCAAAACCAAAGGCTTTGTGATAAATAATATGGCCAGACTTAGCAACCAATACCGTGCCGTTGAAGCCTGCATATTGATGGGCGGTTTGGGCCAGTTGTTGTATATTGTCTCTAAATAGCGGCGGCTCACTGGCCGTTGCTGGTGCAATACTGAAGATCAAGATAAGGGCTGCTTTGAAAATTGAATTCATGGGTTTGTCCTTTTGGGCTTTGATGAAAGGCATGGTAAGTTATGGGGGTGGTGAAAACCGAGGTTTTACCGTGGACTGCTCAATGGTCGCGTAGAATGCTCGTTTTTAAGAGAATCAAGGGGTCAGACTTATTGAAATCTAATAATATCGATTTAAATCAAGTGATTGAAATCAAGGGGCCAGAGGATTGATTTATATCCGAGCGTTTGTCATGTTTTTTCTGATGGTATGTCATGGCGTATCTGCTGCCGAAGAACCTCGTCAATTCCACAGCGACACCTATTACGTCACTACCGTAGATGACCCTGCCTACGCTGCCCCGGTGGCTGACAAATCCGTTTGGTCGAAGCGCTCTTTTCGCGGGATTCGATTACAAGACCGTAATATCTGGGTGCAATTCGATTTTGTCATTGATCATCAAAAAGAGCATCAACTCACTCAGCCCCAAGGTTTATTTATCGGCATGTCGGCGACTTATCAGGCTTATTGGGATGGCGAATACATTGGCTCCAACGGGGTTGTTGGCTCCGACAAAAGCAGCGAGACGCCGGGTCAGATTGAGCATGTGATGCTGCTACCCAAGCAGGGTTTAACGCCGGGTGTTCATACCGTTAGCCTCAAAGTGTCGGCCAATCATCACCCGCCGAGCCAAGGCTTTGGCATGTTTTACAGTTTTGTCAGCGACTACCCCCA
This sequence comes from Algicola sp., assembly GCA_013216025.1. Lineage (GTDB taxonomy): Bacteria > Pseudomonadota > Gammaproteobacteria > Enterobacterales > Alteromonadaceae > JABSOG01. The sequence goes on from JABSOG010000922.1 coordinate 1,516, forward strand.
TTTGGTGCAACGTTCTTTTAAGCAAGCCAATTTGCCTTTGGTGATGTTTGGCGCTTTGTTGTTGATGGGGTTGTATTGTCTGGTGCTGTATTTCTCAAAGCTTAGGCAAGTCAGTTACCTGTGGTTCAGCGGTTTGTGTTTGAGCATTTTATTGTTGTTTGTTGCTGAGTCGTGGCGGGGGCTGTGGGGTTACAGTTATGACTGGCATGTGCCAAGACTGAATGCCGTGCTGGTTTTGTCGTGTTGTGTGGGATTGATGCTGACGCTGTTTTTTGCTTTTTTCTTTAAGTTGAAAATTAAACAGCGGTTGGGCTGGATTGCTTTGATTGTCGCAGCTCAAGCGCTGATATTGCTGGTATTCAATGGTTACGACAAACGCAGCTTGCTGGTGTTTTTAATGGGGGTCGGGGTGTCGACCTTGATTTGCGCACAGGGCGTTTATACCCGGCAAAAAAATGCGCGGTTGATGTTGGCAGGGTTACTGGTCTTTGTTGCGCCATTGGTGTTGTTTGGTCGTGACTACATGGAGCAATATTTCTTTGTGTCTTTTGCGGTGTTGATGGCGCTGATGTTGTATACGCTCATTCAAACAATGCAGGGCAGGCATCAGCAATTGGTGCAAAGCCAAATTAACGCAAGTCGGTTGGAATTGGAGTTGGTTAAACGCAATTTACAGCCCCATTTTATTTTAAATACCCTGACAGCGGTTGAAGAATGGATAGAAGACTCTCCTGCAACAGCGGTGAAGTTTATCAATGCTTTGGCTGATGAATTTAGGTATATGGCGCAGTTGTCGTCTTTGCCAACCATCGCTTTAAAAGATGAAATTGAGCTGTGCCAGTCACATTTAAGGGTGATGGAATATCGCGCCAATATTACTTTTGTTTGGACGGGGCAAGTGAGCGACAACCAAGTGCATTTACCGCCGGGCATAATATTGACGCTGGTTGAAAACGCCATTTCGCACAATCATTATCGCCAAGGTGAGGTGGTATTTGCACTGACTCAAACCGTGACCGATAAGCACTGCCTGATTTTTACTGCGCCAGTGACCAAAAAGTTAGCGAGCAAAGGATTAAGCTCTTGTTTAAGTACGGGCACCGGCAATCAATATATTGAGGCTCGTTTGAAGGAGTGTTTTGGCACTGATTGGTCGATGACCGAGACTTTGGATGAAAGCCAATGGCAGGTAACGCTGACTATGGCGGCTGATACCGTGCAAAGAGTCGAGGAGGGTGACAGATGAAAGTGGTGATCGTAGAAGACGAATATATGGTGGCCAAACGACTCAGACGTTTTGTCGAAAAAGCCTTCGCCGGGCAGGATATACAGTTACAGATGTTCGATACCCTTGACGATGCCGACGACCACTTGGCCAACAATTGTATCGATGTGCTGTTTTTAGATTTGAACCTTGGCGGTAAAGATGGTTTTGAGCTGTTAAAACAGCAGGTCAGCCAGAGTTTTCATACCATAGTGGTGTCGGCCAATGTCGACCGGGCGGTAGAGGCGTTTGATATTGGCGTGCTCGATTTTATCGCCAAACCGTTCACCGAAGAACGTGTGCAAAAAGCCGTCGACCGCTTGTTGCAACGACAAACAAATGGTCAGAGTAAATACCTCAGTTACAAACACTTAGGCAAGGTTGAGTTGCTACCGTTGAGCGATGTTTTATACCTAAAGGCTGACGGCCATTATTGTGAGGTTCACACTCAAGATAACAAAACCGTGTTGCATGATAAAAGCCTCGAAAAGTTACTGGCACTTTTGCCGTCAAACTTCGAACGTATTCACCGCTCTTTTGCAGTGCCGGTGACCTGTATTCAATCGATTGAAGCCAAAGAGGGCAGCAAATATTGGCTGACTTTGGTTAATGGCGAACAATTGCCGATTGGCCGGACCCGGGTCAAGGCACTTAAGGCCGCGTTGATTTAATCCCCGGTGTA
>JABSOG010000923.1 GCA_013216025.1 Algicola sp.
ATCAGTATTATGTCACCCGGCTGACTGAACTGTTAACCCCGGGCGAGCGGGGTTGCGATACCTTTTTGGCGATATACGACGGTGATTTTACGCCCAGTCAACCGGTCGACCAAACCATCGCGGCCAAAGGCTGGTGCAACAACCGGCGCTTGCCTGAAGCTTTGCGGGTTGGGCAAAAATTACAACTGGTGGGCGCAGGCCCGATGCTCACCGCCAACGTGGTTGAAATGCCGAGCAAATTCAAAGGGGCCAGCCTTGATGGCGAAAATAGCATTAAATTATTGTCACAGCTATCACTGAACCTGCACGCATTGGGTGAAGGCGAAAACCGGCTTGAATTACTCAGGCAAATACTGCGGTTATATTGCGATCCGTTGGCGCTCTCTCATACCCGACAGCTTGACGGCCTGACCGGGATGCAAGCGGTGGCGGTGGTCAAAAGAATTGGCGGCCAAATGTGGCGGGGGCATTGCCGGGGAACCCGGGTCTCGCTGTCGATTAATGAAGATTATTTTGACGGGGCCAACCCGTTATTGCTGGGTTGTGTTTTAAGCTATTTTTTCGGCTTGTATACCACCTTAAACCATTTTGTTCAGTTACAGCTGATCAGTGATAAACGAGAAGGAGTGTGGCGACAATGGCAACCACGCATTGGCGAACAGATCATACTGTAGCCGACCTGTTCAGTGTAACCGACGCCGTCTGGTCCTTTCACCAGCTGGTGCGGTTGTTACTGCCGACACAGGTAAAAGAGGATGAGCTGCTCGACCAGATAAGTAGAGAGATTGATTTCAAAGCGTCGCAGGCACAGGATTTTCCTAGCGGAGACATCCGCTGTGTAAAACCGCGCAGCCAGGCAAAAGACCCTCAGGGTAAAAACCTGGTCACCTGCAACCACTATAATATTGCCGGTCTTGGCGGACCGTTGCCAGAACCTTTTGTTGAAATGCTAAGAGACGATCAGGCTTATGGCGATGGTGCCATGGCGGCGTTTATTAATATCTTTAACAACCGCATTCAAGGACTCAGGTACCTAATCAAGGCCGCAACCGACAACAACCTGACCAGCTGTGGGGCACCCCAGAGTAAAACCGGTCAATTTCTGCTGTCATTAAGCGGTCATCTGGGTGCAGAACAAAGAGCACTGCATCAACAATCGGGCGAAACCCTGATAGGGCTGGCAGGAGATTTGGCCAATAGCCGAATGACATTGCCGACCATTACCCGGTTATTGCTGATCACGCTGGATTTGACGTTGATTAAAATGAACTGTTTGCTGGGACGCTGGTTAACGGTAGAGAGCAGTGATCATACCCGACTGGGCAGCAATAATCACCGCTTGGGGAGAGAGGTTACGCTGGGCAAAAGAATCTGGGATCAACAGGCTGCTTTTGAATTGATATTAGGCCCAACGTCCGCCAGACGGATACAAGAGCTGGTGCCCGGGGGGAAAGACCATGGCAAGCTACGTCATCTGGTGGAATGGGTCAGTGATATGCGTTGTGATTGTAAAATCACTCTAGTCTGCGAAGCAAATACCCGCAGTGTGGCTGTACTGAGTAAACAAAAGAACCAAACCAACATCCTGGGTTATGGCTCGTGGTTAAGCGGTGAACAAAACGCAACCAAACAAGTGAGCTTTATGCTCAATTTGGTGCACTGAACATGGCCATTTTAATGAAAATAAACAATAGGCAATTAAAGGCAATGCTGCTTTTATCGATGATTTCAGTGCTGGGTGGCTGTAACAGTATTGATAAAATGCTCAGTAAAGTGGTGCCGTTTTACAGCTACAACAAAACCGCACTGTCTAGTATCAGTGTGACCTCACAGACAAACAGCAACAGCAATCTCCCGGTCAGTCTTGATTTTGTCTTTATTTTTGATGAAACGGTTAATCCATCGTTGCTTGGTTTAAGCGGACCACAATGGTTTGGCGATAAAGCGCGGTTAATGCTCAACTTTGACCAACAACTGTTGGTGGCAGCGATTGAAGTGGTGCCTGATACCGTCATGTACACCATCAACCTGCCCGAAGGTTATGACAATGCCGTCAAGGTTTTGTTGTTCGCCAATTTTGTCCGTAAACCCGGGCAGTACGGGGCCGACATCAGCCAATTTAAGCAACTACACATCACCCTGACCGAAACAGGGTATCAACTAAAAGAAGTTAATCCATGAGTATAGATGACAAGATACCCCACCCCGTTTGTTGGCATGAAGGTATGTTGCTATCACCGCAACATTTTCAACAAAATCATATTTACTGGGAGGCACAGATGCAGCAATTGGCCATCAATATGACCCAGTATCGTTGGGGGATCATTGAATTGGTCATTGATGAGGGCAGGCTGCTGGAAGGTCAGGTTGACATCACCTGCTTACGGGCTGTTTTGCCGGACGGATTACAGGTGGATTTTGAAGCAAAAGATGATGGACCCTTGAAGCTGGGTCTAACCGGGGTCGACTCATTGACTAAAACAGGTAAAGTTAAAGTTCACCTGACAGTGCCCATTCGTGTACCGGGCAGTGCCAGTGACAGCACCGATATCCAGCGTTTCAAAGTCTGTGATGGCAAGGTGGTTAATGACGATAATACCGGTGATGGAGAAATGGTCATGCAACGGTTACAACCCATACTGTCTTTGCAAGCAGTCGAACAGGTTAACAAACAATATGTGTCTCTGGTGTTATTTGAAGTGTGCCAGTCCGATGGTGGGCAATACTTTGTGAGCAGTTATTGTCCGCCGATGCTGGCCATTGGCAGCGATAACTTCTTGACCCTCAGCGATCTCACCCTGGAGAGAAAACCGTTACAGAAAAGATTACAGGCACTGGCTTTGGCTATCCGAAAAAAAGCCCGGTTGCTGGCGGGTTTTTCTGAAGAAGGCGGTAAGGAACTAGGTACTAAAATCACCGAACAACACCAAATCTGGATCAGGGCAATGGCGCTGCACCTGGTGGAGTTTGAATTGCTGGCAGACAATGAGCACAGCTTGCCTTGGGATGTTTTTCAACTGCTGGCCAGAATGATTGGCTCAATCAGTGTGTTGGACCCCAGTGGTGTGCCACCAAAGTTGGCAAGTTACCAACATCATGACATTGCTGCCAGTTTGACAACCGTCCTCAAATACATCAACAACCAGCTGGATCGGGTCAATCTGCGTTATACCAGCATCGTATTTGATGAAGGCCGTGACGGTGTCTTTACCCTGACCTATGACAAAGCCTGGGCAGGACGGGATCTGTTGATTGAACTAAAACCGAGAAAAAACAATACCCAAGCTGACCTAGTGTTGTGGTTAAAAGCCTGCCGTAGAGCCTCGACCAGTCAGCATAAAGCATTGGCGACCAAACGCCTGCTGGGTGCCGAAATCGAGCAGGTAGACAGTGACGATAAAACCGGGATCACCGCACCACCGGGTCATGCCCTGTTTAAAATCAAAATGGACG
>JABSOG010000924.1 GCA_013216025.1 Algicola sp.
TAACCGTGGCGAGCACCATACCCAAGGCAAATTGACCGAGATTTTGGGGTTGGTCGAAACCCTGGGCGACAAGGTTTGTGGCCACAAGGTTTATTCGCTACAAAAACCTAACCCTAAAACGCTGCTCGGCAGTGGCGTGTTGGCCGATGTCGCCGCGCAGGCCAGTGCGCTGGGCGCCAATTTACTGGTATTCGACGCCCAGTTGAGTCCTTCGCAAATGCGCAACCTGGAAAACATCACCGGGCTTGCGATTAGCGATCGCGAAGGCGTCATTCTTAATGTGTTTATGCACCATGCCAAAACCCGCAGCGCGCGGATTCAAATAGAGCTGGCTCAATTGGCCTATTTGCGACCTCGGATTAGGGGAATTGGCTTGAACATGGACCAACAGGCCGGTGGCATAGGTGCCGGTAAAGGTCCAGGCGAAACAGTCTCTGAACTGCTGGCCAGACGGATTGATAAACGTTTGGCACAACTGCAAAAATCAGCGAAAAAACTCGAAGTAGCCGGGGTTAATCAACGCTCGGCACGCAGTAATTGTAAAAGCATTGCCTTGGTTGGATACACCAATGCGGGCAAAACATCATTGATGAATGCACTCACTAACGCCGGGTTAAGTGCTCGCAATGCACCATTTGAAACGCTCGACACCACCACCCGAGTTTTGTGTCGTCGACCGGGCATGGATGTACTGCTCAGCGACACGGTTGGTTTTATTCGCAACCTGCCTGAACGTTTGCTGGCGAGTTTTGAAACGACCATGGCACAGGTGGTCGAATCTAATTTATTGGTCATTACGGTCGATGTATCAGACCCCGATCATCCATTGCATTTGGCCACCACTCAAATGTTGCTGGCAAAATTGGGCGCTGAAAAACTGCCGCAGTTTTATGTGTTTACTAAGGCTGATTTGGCAGGCAGAGAGGTAACTAATGAATATTGTCAGACGCTTTGTCAGGGCAATGAGCACTTGATTTTAAGTTGTTACGATAGCGTCGCTGTTGCGCAATTACGTGACGAACTAGTGAAAAAAGTCAGCGCTTCTCATCAGCAATTTAAGGTGTTTGTGCCCCATCAAGCCGGGCGGGTATTGGCGAAAATTCATGCCCAAACGCGTATTTTGGCTTCCAAGTCGTCTGAGAAAGGCACGGTGTTTACGCTTGAAGGAGAAGCGGGTGTACTCAGTGAGATTAAAACTCTTTCTAAGGAGGTTCAGTTATGAGACACGAAGCTATTACACAGGAAAATTTACTAAGTATTAATCACTTGGATGTCGATACTTTAGGCGGGCGGGCACTGTTTCGTGACCTGAATCTTTCGATGGGTTTTGAGCAAATGGCCTTGATTGGCCGCAATGGGGTGGGTAAAACAACCCTGCTTGAAACCATCGCAGCAGCAGAGCAAGCAAGCGGCGGGCAAGTGCGCTGTTATAGCGAACCTTTGTTGGTCGCCCAAACGTTAAGCAGTGAACAACCCCCGGCTGACCATGTGGCAGAATTGTTCTTTGGGCTTGATTTATTCAAGCTTAATATCGACGCCCGGTTAAGTGAAATTGGGTTGCCACCCTACAACGATTTATTGACGAGACAGGGATTCAGCCGGGGCGAATTGCGTAAGCTACATTTGCTCAATGTGTTATTGCGCCAGCCTGATTTGTTATTACTAGATGAACCGGGCGAAGATCTTGACGATTTGGGGTTTAACTGGCTATGCAGCTGGCTTGGCCAATGGCAAAAAGGGTTGATAATCATCAGTCACGACCCTCGATTGCTGGGGCTGTTCAGCAGCTTTTGTTTGATTAGCGAATCAGGTTGCCGTTATTTTAACACCCGTTTCGATCAGCTCGAAACCCTGTTAGAAGATGAAAATACTCGCCAACAAAAGCAGTATTTGCGACAGATTAACCAATTGACAGCGCAAGAAGCGCATAACCGGCAAGTTAATTGTCGACGTCAGCAAAAGAAAAACCAAGGACGGCTGCGCGAAATTGGCCGCGCGACGCCAAAGGTAAGGCTGAATTCGAAACGCGGTTATGCCCAGCAAAGTCAGGCAAAGGTAGCCAAAATTCGGCAAGACCGAATTGCTGCGGTACGCACGCTGGTCAAAGATTCAAGAAGGGCGCTTGATGTGGTGTTGCCGATGGAACTGGTACTGCCAGAGTTGCCGCCAATGGATGGCAGTTTAACTGTCGACCTTGAAAATATCAGCAAAGCGGGGTTGTTCAGCGATCTTACCCTAAAGGTGAAGCGAGAACGGATTGCTATTGTCGGCCCCAATGGCTCAGGCAAGAGCACTTTGCTGAATATTGTGATGCAGAACATTGCAGCGGATGAAGGCACGGTTGCTGTTCGTCGCGACAAGGTGGGTTACATCGCCCAAGGCGGCAGCAACTGGATGTTGACGCAAAGTTTGGTCGAACACATGTTGCATTTATCACAAGACATGACGCCGCAAAGGGTGATGGAATTGCTGATAGCGTTCAAGTTTCCGCTGGCACTGGCCGAGCGCTCTATGCGTTCGTTGACGCCGGGTGAACGGGCCAGAGCGGCGTTGTTATGTTTGATGGTCAAACAGCCTTGTGTCGAATGTTTGGTATTAGACGAACCGAGCAACGGACTGGATTTTTTGGCCGCCAAAGCTTTGCAACAAAGCTTAAAAGCCTGGACCGGCGGGTTTATCATCGCCGGTCACGATAGGGCCTTTTTTGAGGCTATTGGGGTTGATAGGGTTATTTCGCTTTAACCACCTTATCTTCCATAAACTCAACAATATAATCGCCAATCAGCTGCCCGTCTTCTTCTAGTGCAAAGTGGCCGGTATCTAGGATATGAAAATCTAGGTTTTGCAGGTCACGTTTGTACGGGTGTGCGCCTTCTTCAGGGAATATGTAGTCGCCTTTGCCCCAGACCAACAATGTTGGTGGCTGGTTGGTGCGAAAATATTCCTGCCACTGTGGGTATAAAGGTGGGTTGGTGCCGTATGAGTGAAATAGCTCCAACTGTATGGCCTTGTTGCCCGGACGGTCTTGCTTGGCCTGGTCGATGATCCAGTTGTCTGGACTAATTGCTTCCTCGTTTCGGGTGCCATGGGTGTACTGCCATTTGGTGGCGTCGATGTTCAATATTGCGTCACTTAATGCCTGACCGTTTGCCTCAGATTTGTCTGCCCAGTAAGCCTTGATTGGGTTCCAAAAGTCGCGCAGACCTTCTTCATAGGCGTTGCCGTTTTGAATAATCAAACCTTCGATGCGTTCAGGGTGTTTAGCGGCGATCCTAAAACCAATGGGTGCGCCGTAATCCATAACATACAAACTGTATTTTTTAGCGCCAACTTTGTTAAGGAACTTGTTGGTGATCTTGGCCAGATTGTCAAAACTGTATTCAAACTCGTCTACCGAAGGCATCGAACTATTGCCAAAACAAGGGTAATCGGCGGCGATAACATGATACTTTT
>JABSOG010000925.1 GCA_013216025.1 Algicola sp.
CTGGGGGGGAATGTTTGATAAGGCAAGGTGTTATTTGATCATTAAACACTTTGAAAAGTGCAAAAGCGTTGCATGCTTTTTACTTCAGCAGTGCTATTTTTAAAGCCCCATAGTAGGTTGTAGTGTTTAAGCTCGAATTGACGAGCTATGCTTTTACGTTAGCGGATTTGTTGGGTCGTAAAACTACTTAGCCAAAAAGTTTTAATGATTTAATGATTAAATGACCAGACCCCTTTTCTTGCTAAAACATCTCGTGTATGAAAGAAAGCAGGGCTATTCTAAATTCTGAGTTTAGCCGTGTAACTATTCATTATCCAGCCAGTATAGGACTCATTTGTTTCTATATTTTTGACTTGAACTTGCACCCAACTCTTGCCGCTTTTAGCCACAACAAATAGTAAATCACCTTTTTCGGGTCGATAGATAATATCCGATTTTCTGGAAGGGGCATCAAATATTTTCGTACCGTTACGATTTGCAATTCTACATCTGCGCAGACATTCGGCGGGAAACTGCATTTGCATCTGTGTTATTTTGTCTTTGTTTGACAATTTATAAGCTTGCCATTGTTCAGTCATCGCAATTCCAATCGCACCACCAATCACACCGCTGACGATAGCCAATAAGACATATTTCAATATTCGTTGCAAAATCGAAAGAGCAGCAGGTGATATATCATCGGCGATTTCACCGGTATCCAGTGCTTCACTTATTTGTTGATCGATTTCCTTTGCATCTAATTTTGAATTATTGGCCAGTTCGTCTTCATCTACTTCGGCGTCTGTGAATTCACTATGCTGCTCATTTTCACTATTATCCGCAGCTGCTGTGTGTTGTGAAGTTAGGTCAAGTAAATTCTGAATAGAGTCTAGCGTCGAATTTCTAAGTGATTCAAATGTATCTTTGTAAATATTTGGATTGTATCCAATGGGGTTAAAATTGTTGGTGACACCTAAATTGCCAAGCGAAGGTAATTGATAGTTAGGGCCAATAATTTTTCGAATCATATCACTGAGCGCGGCGTTGCCAACTGTTGTACTGCCAAGAGCTTGGACCCCCAATAGGGTGCCATAGTCGGCGAAACTAGATTTCATGATTTCTGGAAAAGATAGCGTGTTTATGTTCGGCAATAAGTTGGATATTCGATCATTCCATAATCCTTTAAACAGGTCAGTGCTATGGTTTTGAATGGCAGCTGATATAGTAGGGTTAGAAGAAAGAATTGATGAAGCAGTTAATTCATTGATCCTGTTAAAATGTGAAAATGCGGGCGAATTACTGAGAGCATGATATGGTGATCGATTGAGAATACTTCTCAAATGTCCACTCATAATGTTATCCAATGGACTTTTAATACGTGTTAATTGATTGAGGATATGATTGATGCTCATTTTTTATACCTTTATCGCGTGGTAACATTTTCTTCGACGCGTGACAGTTCAAAAACTTAAAAGGCAGCAATTATACACACGCCAGAGGAGGAGCGATAGTGAAAGCACTGGAAGTTTATACACTTACTCGTCGTTTTTAATTGCCAAAGTCCATTTGGTTTTTACTCTCTCTATTGTACGACAAAGACTCATACCAATTTAATCTTGGCAAGTGCCAACAATTGCTTGAAGAACAAGCGTTATCGAGCCAAATTGACCTGCGAGTAAGGCACATTTTTCAAATACATTTTGAACAAATTCTGGTGGCCACAGCAGCGATAAAAGCGCTACCAACCCAACGAGAAATTTGCACGACAATCTACTGCACCGAAAGAACCTTGATACGACAATTAAAACAAAATCACACCTCATGTCTAAATGAATAGCTAGTGCTTATCGAAAAAACCAAAGAGGAGGTCAAGTCATCCGATCATTAAAACTAGCTGAAAAGTGCTAAAGCATCGCTTGGTTTTTACGTCAACGAATTTGATGATTCGTAAAGCTGCTGCCTTGTAAAATATGCTTCAGCGGAACCATATTTACATTGTACGCAAAGCTCCAAAGCGGTAAAGTCTGACGCAAATTAAGCCACATTTTAGTTGCAAAGTTCATTGTTGACGTTATACTGCTGCGGTTCGTCACAATTAGAAACAGTTTTAGTGTACACCTGCTCGGGTGTGCAAATGGCGGTAGCATTGCCTATGCTGTTGTCCACGTAACATCTCCCAAAAATCTCAAAACCAAGCGATGCATAAACAATCTAACCACGGTTAATTCATAATTGACTTTTGGGAGCCTGTCTTTGCGCTCGCGAACCATGGCTCAAATAAAAATGAATAATAAAATCTCAAACAACGAGTTTGACGTCATCATCGTCGGCTCCGGTACCTGTGGTGCTACTCTGGCCGACGAGTTGTCTCGGCAAAACAAAAAAGTGTTACTGCTAGAGCAGGGGGTTACCTCACCAATAAAAGAAAGCGTGATGGGGTTTGCCGCTATGGCGCGTGTGGTGTCTGTCGGTAACAAATTGCAAGCACCCAGAGGCATAACTACTGGCGGTTCAACCGGCATCTATTTTGGTGTGGCGAACGATCCACCGCTCGATACGTTTCGCACCATGGGCATTGACCTGACTGACGAACTGGCGACGGTGAAAAAAGAACTGCCAATCGCCACTTTGCCGGATGCTTTATTGGGTGAGCAGTCAATCAAACTCAGGCAAAGCGCAGTGGCGTTGGGGCATGATTGGCAAAAAACCGAGATGCTGGTCGACCAAACCCAGTGCCAAGACGGTTATGACAATAAGGCCAGATGGCGTGCCAGAACTTTTGTTGAACAGGCTGTTGCCAACGGGGCGACCCTGATTAACCGGGCCACCGTGAGCAAAATATTGATTGAAGACAATCAAGCCATCGGGGTTGAGTATCAACACAAGCAAAATGCCTTGTGGTCACAAACCCGCCGGGTTTACGGCACTAAAATTATTATTGCTGCCGGTGGTTTGGCCACGCCAAAACTGCTGCGCGACCTAGGTGTTGAAGATGTTGGCAGCGAAGGTTTTTACTGCGACCCGGGTTATGGCCTGTTTGGTCTGGTGCCGGGTATGAAAGGGCAGAGTAGTTTTGTCGGCAACGGTTTTTGCAAATTCGATGACGGCATAGACCTTGGCGATGGCAATATGTCACCGATGTTTCACAAATTGTTGATGCTCAGCAGTCTTAAATTCAAGCACTATTTCAAATTCCACGAAACCATGGGTATTGGCGTCAAAGTTCACGACACTCTGGGTGGCACCTTTGACAGCAAAGGGCGTTTGCACAAAACCTTAAATGCCAGTGACTGGGCCAAGCTGAAAAAAGGTGAAGACGAGGCGATAAAAATCCTTAAAAATGCCGGTGCCAAACACATATTCAACAGCGGTCTGGTGGTTGCCGGGCATGTTGGCGGCTTGCTCAAAATCGGTCATCATGTCGATGTTAACCTCGAAACCCAATTTCGAATCCTGCACGTTGGCGACGG
>JABSOG010000926.1 GCA_013216025.1 Algicola sp.
GTGTACCAGTTGCTCTTGGGTGGCCAAAATTTCGCGGTTTTTTTGTTCAACTTCACGGTAGGCGTTGGCATTATCAAGCGCAATGGCGGTGGTCGATGCCAACGTTTGAATCATGTCTTGCTGATTGGCGTTATAGGCATTTTTGTTAAAACTATGTACTGACAACACCCCAATAATTTGGTTAGCGACAATTAATGGACAATACATCAGCGATTCAGAGTTTTTGCCCGCTTTGGGTTCGACTTTGGGCAAGTCACCAAAATACTGCTCAAAATCGGTGTCATAGTCGTTAATGACCAAAGGTTTTTTGTTGTCGATACACCACACCGCCGCCCGCTGCTTTTCGTTCATCGAAAAATAAATCTCAGGCAGTTTTTCGCCGCTTTCGATGGCCAATTGAACCACAATACGCGCATTTTCAGGCTCATAAAAACCAATCAAAAACACATCAGTATCCATCAATTCTTTGATCCGCAAATAAACCTTATTCAGCAATTCGTTCATATCCAGGGTGGCACTAACGTCAGAACAAATCTCACTCAAGGTACTGATGCTTTGGGTGGTTTCTTCTAAGGCCGCGGTTCGCTCATTGACTTTACGTTCAAGATTGCGGTTGATGTCGAGCATTCTAAGGTGCGTTTCAACCCGGCTGAGCAATTCATGTTTGCTTACCGGTTTGCTCAAATAATCATTGGCCCCCACCGCAAAACTCTGGACCAAATCGGTGACTTGATTTTTGGCGGTCAAAAACAACACCGGCAGATCGTTAAACGCATAAGTATCGCGAATTTTTTGGCACACTTCGTAACCCGATACCTTGGGCATCATGATATCGAGCAGCACCATGTCAAATGGCCCTTGGGTGGCGATAAAGTCAAGCGCCTGCTGCCCACCAGAAGCTTCAACCAATTGGTAGTTTTGCAACGACAAAAAGTTGCTTAATACTTTACGGTTAATGGGTTCGTCATCGACCAGTAAAATTTTAAAACGCGACTGGTCTTCATCAGTGTCTGGGTTTGTAGCTTGTGTTAAAGGTGATTGTGTCACAGGGGCACCCGCTACAGATACGGGGACATCCATTGGGTCAACCCGGTCAAAAGCATGCAGTTGCGACAACGTATCGTATCCGCAGTTTTCACTGGCTTGCTCTTTTGAAATACCCAGGGTAAAGCTGAAAACACTGCCCTTGCCCACCTTCGATTTAACCCCAAGGTTGCCACCGTGCAAACCCACCAGCTTTTGACTTACAGCCAAACCCAAACCAGTACCGCTGTACGACCGTTCGGTATGACTGGCGGCCTGTTCAAACGATTCAAAAATGGTTTTAAATTCAGAGGATTTAATGCCAATACCGGTGTCAACAATGCTCACTTTAAGCCGCCCGAGTCTTGACTTCACTTTGACCGTAACCTGACCCTGTTCGGTAAATTTAATGGCATTACCCACCAGATTATGAAATATCTGCTGCAAACGGTCTTCATCGGCTTGGGCCGAAACCAAATCTTTGGGCACTTCGTTCACCAACACAATGTCTTTGCCACCCAGCAATGGCCGCGACAACGCCAGTACCACTTCGGTCATGCTGTACAGGTCAACCGGTTTGGTTTGCAGTTGCAGGTTGTGATCTTTAAGTTTCGAAAAATCCAGCAGGTCGTTGACCAAATTGGCCAGTCGTTTGCCACTTGAAACTATCATTGTCAGGTTACTTTTACTGGTATCAGATTGTTTTCCGCCAATGCCGTCGAGCAATGACTCTGCCAAGCCGATGATGCCGTTTAACGGGGTGCGCAGTTCGTGTGAGGTATTGGCCAAAAATTCATCCTTAAGTTTATTGGCATCTTGCGCCGTCTCAAGCGCAAACTGTTGAGCCATGGCTCTTTGTTGCTTGAGCACACTAATTCGGTCAGCCAATCCCAACGACAGTAATATCACCTCAAGCGTCGACCCTATTTGAATGCTTTTTTCGACAATAAAGATCGTTGGCAATACCCCGGCCACTTTGCCAACAAACACCGCCAGTGATATCAATAAAGCCGTCCAAGCCAACAAAAAGTATCGCGCCGGTCGGTCGCCCGCTTTAAAACAAACATAACCGGCGACAAAACAAAACACACAATAAACCACCACCACAGACATCAATATTTGCACCACCAGTGCATAAAAGCCCAACACGCTGAGCACCAAGCACAATATAAGCACTGCCAAACATACTCTGGCCACCGGATCAATCCACGGCACAAAGCGTTTGATGTCTAAAAAACAACGAACAAACTGGATCATGCACAACCCACAAATGCACACCATGATATTGAGCAGTTGATTGCTCATATTCGGATAGTTGGGCCACAAATATTGAAAGGCATAACCATTGTAGATAAACAACCACAGCAGCAAAAAACAAATGTAGGCAACATAATAGATATAGGCTTTGTCTCTGACCACCACGTAGATAAACAGGTTATAAATCGCCATGACCAACATGATGCCAAAAAACAATCCCATGCCCATATTGCGATAACCATTGGCAAAACCAAACGCCTGTTTGTCCCACAAGACTAGCGGAAAAGGTTCGTGCAAACCGTCATATGACTGTATACGAAAATAAATCTGACGCGTTTGATTGGGTAAAATCTGCATATCAAACAAAAAGTTACGATAAGCATAAGGCTTTTGGTCAAAGGGTAGCCTGTCACCAGTTTGCACCGAATAAATTACCTGTTTTTGGTTCAACAGATAATAATCTAAATAATCATGACCTGCAAAAGCCACCTCCAGCCACCAGATTTTGGCATAGTCCAAATCAGAGGTTAAAGTGACACGCAGCCAATAGGCGCTGTCAGATAAGGCAAAGTTGGGGGTTGATTCGTTGTTTCTAACCCATTGACTGTCAAAACCAGCAGAAGCCACTTGTTTAATGGTTAACTGACCACTGGGGTCTTCAAGAATTTCGGCGTTCAAAGCCAAATTAATCTCTTGGTCGGCAGAACTGAGGCGCACAACAGGTGCCGACTGGCAAACAGTAGGAAGCAGCAGTAAATAGCAGATTATAAGGGTCAATGACCAACAACGCATCGAGTAGAGGTTATTCTTGTACAACGGTATGTATAAGTGTAGTCCTATTTTTCACAAGTGTGTTGGATGTAAATGCCTATTCGAGCAACTAATACGTTGGCAAAACAAGTAAAAAAGAAGGTACTCTGCTAGTATTGATTGCAGAATAACAGTGACAAAGTATCGCTGATTACAATATTAAAGAGGACTATGATGAAAGTTTATACTACCGGTTCACACACGGTGACCAGTGACGATATCAGTCGGTTAACAAAAGCGTATGGATTGTGCAGCAGTGATCAAGATCAAATAAAATCACTCGGCCAACAGCTCGAAGGCAAAATAGACACCGTGATAGACCAGTTTTACGTCT
>JABSOG010000927.1 GCA_013216025.1 Algicola sp.
CCGTGCAATTGTTCACATAACAACGAGGCAGAGGCGGTGCAAATGGCACAGGCGTCGCTGTTAAAACCAATATTTTCGATGTGTTGCTGGCTGAGTTTGAGGTAGAGTGTGAGTTCGTCACCGCAACTGGGGTTTTCGCCGTCCATACTGTGACTAAAGCAAAAGGTATTGTCTTTGCCGATGGGCGCTCGGTTATGATCGATGATTAATTGTTGGTAGAGTTGTTGCGGCATTGAGGGTCTTTTTGTTGTTTGCTTTGGTGTTTAACTGGCCAATAACCCTAAAGGGTTAAAGGATAAACCTCAAAAATAGTCGATAAATGGCAAATAATAAAGGACCAATGCCTATAATATTCGTCACGATGTTTATCTAGTTTATCTAGTTTATTTTTGGAGTGCCATGAAATATTTTACCTTGTTCTTCCTGTTGATAGTCTCAATGACTTTCAATGCGGTTGCCCAAACCAATCAGCGACACGTTGATCTCAGCCGATTTGACCAAGTGCTTAAACGGTATGAGCAATATGGGTTGTCGGGCGCAATAATGGTCGAAAAAGACGACAAAGTGGTGTACCAACAGGGTTTTGGTTATGCCAATGATGAACGGGGTTATAAACACGACAACGATACCCGGTTTGATTTGGGGTCGGTCACCAAACACATCACAGCGGTCGCAATACTCAAGCTTGAAGCGCAAGGCAGGTTGAAAACCTCAGATAAAATTGGCACTTATTTTGATAAACTCGATGACAGCAAAGCCAATATCACTATAACCCAGTTGCTCAATCATACCTCGGGGTTAGAAAAAGACCCGAGCTATTCGGTTGTTAATTTTAGTTTTCAATTGGACACCCAAAAAATACTGGCTCAAACCCAATTAGAATTTGCGCCCGGCGAGCAATTCGCTTACTCCAATCTGGGTTATTTCGTATTGGGTTATATTATTGAACAGGTAAGTGGTCAATCGTTTCGACAGTATATAAAAGGCGCCATTTTTGACCCGCTTAAAATGTATAACAGCCGTTTTTATCAACTTGATCAGCAAATGAATGTTAGTCAGGGATATCAAACCCAGGGTTTCGACAGGGTAGCGGTCGATAATTACGGTTTTTCAGACATACCACTGTGGCTGGGTGGCGCATCGGGTGTGGTGTCGAACCTTGGCGATATGCACCTGTGGTTTAAGGCGTTGTTTAATCACAAAGTGCTAGATGAAGCCGGATTTAAAAAATTAACCACCCCGTTAGGCGAGGCGGCAAAACATCGAGCCAGTTACGCTTTTGGTTTGAGAGTAAAGCAATGGTACGGCGAAACGCTGATCACCCACAACGGTGATACCAGCGGCCATCAAATCTCGTTTAGCCATTTTGTAGAATCAGGCTACCGTTTTGTGTTTTATGTCAACAACCGCGATCGCTGGCGCAAAAAAATCATTGCTTTGATAAGTGACAGTTTATTGGGTAAACAAACAGTGCTGTTGCCGCCTTTCAACAACAAAGTCCAACTGACCCGACTGCCAAAAAGCGAGGGTTTAGAAATTGTTGAACGTAATGACCACTATTATATAGTGGCGACAAATCAGCAGGCGGTATTTGCCCTGACAGATAGCAGTTTGACGCGCGCTAAGGCAAAAAAGCTCAACACACAGGCACAAGTGTTTGCAGATGCGTTTATCAACAAAGATTTGAAGGTTTTTGGTGAGCGGCTTAATTTGGCCAAACACGACCCAAAAAAGCGAATGGCAAAAATCGAACTGAGTTTGCATATCACGCCCATAAAAGCCAAGGTATTGGCTACAGAGCCTTGGCGCAGCAATGTTTTTCAAACTCATGTCGAATTTATCCAAGGCCAAAAGACTCAGGTTATCCGCTTCGTGTGGCAGTCTAAAACCGATAAATTGATGTTTTTCGCCAGCGGAAAAAGCGAATTAGTGGTTAAATTGCTTTATCCGGTCGATGAGCACCATTTTGTGATCTTTGACCCCAAGGAGCCAGACCACATGATGGTGAGTGTTGTTGATGGTATTATTACTGTGGAGTGATGCGGCTGATTATTTGTTAGGATCTATGCCTGCTTCGCGGATAATAGCGACCAATCTGGCTTTTTCTTGCTTAGATTCAACTCTTTCTTGTTCAAACTTGATTCTTTCTTGTTCAAATCTGACACTTTTTTGTTTAGATTTGACTCTTTCTTGTTCCAAATCATCCATTAAGGATTCTTGTAGTCGCAGGTAATCTTCACGGGCCTGATAGCGGTAGTATTCCGCTTGTTTATCTGAAATTTGTTTTAATACTTTCATCGCTTGCCTCATCTTAGGCGTATCTAACTTTTTGGGTAACTGTTTCCAGTTTTTGGCGTCTTTAAAGAAGAATGGCCAATAATCACTTGTTTGCAGTTTGTCCGGCTCATGCCACTTATCCAATTCTAACAAATGAATGGACATTTGGTCAGTAAATAATTTTCCGGTGTACTCATCTACAGCCTGTATATGGTGGTGATACAATAGTGAATCGAGCATAACATCCTCAGTCAGTATCCAAATGGAGACTACTGGCCTAAGCGCTGCGAACTTAACGCCTTTTGTCATTTGACTTTGATACTGTCGACTCCACATGTACATTATTCTTTTGTGTAGAAAGTGTGGTGAACCAATCTGAACTTCCACTTGATAATTATACCCTTTTTCATCGACCACCCTTACATCAACGATAGATAATTTGTCCGTTTCGAATTCTCTTTCATTATAGGGGTTGAGGATTTGGATCGTTTCGATGGGATTAGCTGGTTGCAAAGTTCTGTTTAAAAAGTCGAGCAATAGGTCGATGTTTTCTAAAGAGCCGAACAGGATTTTAAACACAAAGTCGATGGTTGGATTAATGTAATGTTTCATGGCTGCACCCCTGCATAACCAATAAAATAGGTGAATCACCCATGTTATTGGTAGTTGAATATTAGACTCGCTCAAGGGGCGCACGGTTAACCTTTGTCGGCAGCCTTAGTTGGCTTGGGTGCTTATGGGTGAGTTTAACGTCTACACCAGACATTGAATGCTAATCGGAGCTGTCTTTTTATACAGTTAATTGTAGTTTGGCATTTGATATTTTGCCAGTAATTATTGGCAGGGGGGTATAAACCTTGGTCGCACATCTCTATAATCTTATCATTAATCAGCACTTTAAAGAATGTACCTGTGGCAGTTGAACCACCCAACTATAGCAGCACCAACGATGCGCCAACGTTAAATGATATCTCATTGGGCACTCAGCCTTTTATTGCGCAACTGGCCACTAATATTCATGGTGCGCACCCTCCCAAAACCTATGCCATCACAGGATATTGGGGCGCGGGCAAAACATCGGCGCTGGCCATGTTGTACAAAGAGCTTACCGGCGCTGCACCGCCGGGGTTTGATCAAAGCGATAAC
>JABSOG010000928.1 GCA_013216025.1 Algicola sp.
AGCCAGTTTGGGGGTCGGTGTAGCTTTTCAATCGAGGCAAGGCTACTTCGCGTATCTCTTTCATTGTGGTCATGTGACCGCCGTTAATATAACGCATCACCTCGGGATCTTGGTCGAGTTGAAACAATAGTTCGGCGTCATCTTCGTTCATCAGGGCAATAGCCAAGCGGCTGGTATCTTCTATTTTCATTGGTTTTTTCGTTGCTTACGGTTAAGGGTTGAGAGCTTAGGGTTTAGGATTGATGTGCTTTAATTCGTCTTGGCAAAAGGCCAGCCATTGCAAAGCGGCTTTGCGGTTATCGAATGTGTCGAATTGCCACTTGATCTTGCGTGGCATATCGACCACAAACCGGGAGGCTTTTTCTGCAATGGGAGAGTAACACACGACGGCTATTGCTTTGACTTTATCGAGTTGGATTAAATGTCGCTGAGCGTCAAAGGTATAAGTGTATTGGTTGATTTTATTGACCAGTAAAAAGCAGGGGTCGTTCATGTGTTGATCAATCCAGTCATGGTATTGCTCCACAGCGGTGATGTCCATCTCGACCCCCTCGTTGATAATAACCTCGGCGAGGTTGTCATCAAGTAGATAAATTAGGGCAAACCCCAGATCGAATTTTTGCATCAGAGCACTCTTTGCATTAATGGTGTTATTTAAAGCGTAGAAAGCTTAGGCGATATGATCAAAAAGATTTTCACAGATATTGAAGCTTGCTTTCCCATCCAGCAAGCCGCCTGCGCTCACCAATGGCAGCAACCAAAACCGACCCCAGAGGCAATGCCACAATTGAAACTCGTAACATACTGGGGCAGTTATACCAAGTTGAAGACAGCAAAGGCGGTTTATTGACCTACACCTATGATGCCCAAGGGCGGATTTTTCGTACCATTCAAATCATTGACGATACTGCCTGCAATCGGACTGAATTATTATGCTTCAGGCTTACAGAGCTATGATTACTACTGGGACAATATGGAGGGGAAGTAAAATGAAATTTTTATATTTGATTATTGTGGTGTTTTTATCAGCTTGTGCAGTTCAAGGCAATGTTTTGTCTAGCCAAGGATTAATTAATGGCTGGGATCATAGTGGCTTTAGAAATATGAAAGATGGTGTTGTAATTGTGTTTCATGTCGAAAATAAAGATCGGATTAGACTAGATGAAACCCTTGTCGGTATAACGATTAATGACAGACTTGAGGACTTGGAGCCTGACATAGGCAAAAAGCCATTTTTGATTAGAGTCAGCGTAAATGCGATTGGTTCGGATGTTTACATTAAACAAAATGCCAAATTAACTTTAGAGGGGACAGTGTACTTACCGAGAAAAGTTAAAGTCGGTACTGATAAGGTTAAGTCAGGTCGAGTTAGCAATGAAGTTTCAGCATCACACTATGATGATTTTATGGGCATTGATAATACACTACGCGGTAATGACTTTAATTGGCTATGGCTAGAGTTTGATATAGCAACGCCGCACCCTAACCAGAGCTTTAAATTAAATTTAGAGTTGAAAAACGGTGAAAGAAAAGAGGTGCTTGAAGCAAACTTCAATTTGAAACAAATGAATATTTATCATCATTGATAATGTATAAAAAGTTCAACGATCATAAGTTGGCTTTATCATTGTGGAAATAACCCGCCAAACTTTAAAAACCGTGTCCACCAGTGTCCGCAAGGTGTCCGTTCGTAAAAAAACATCAATTACAAAATATTTTATTCAATAAAAACAATCATATACACCTTGGCACGATCGTTGTAATACCCTTTACATTAGATAGTGCATTAGACATCAAAAATCAGCTCGTGATTTTGTGCGGTATATGGATATACCGCCTTTTCAACTTGTTGAAAAGTGAGTGAAGTTCCACTTGCTTGAACGCAACGGTTTCCTGAAGTCTCACATGGACGTGAGTTTTAGGACGATAATTAGGTGAATGACAATGATAAAAGATACCTCAGCTACAGACGTACAAGTGGCACCGGTAAGCAAACTTAAAAAACGTCTGACAGTGGGATTGGCACTGGCGGCAAGCTTGAGTGTTGCCGTTTGGTTTGCGGCCCCCGGGTTTACCAGTCTTTACAGTTCTGATTTTACGGTGTCTGCACAAAGTCTGCGTTTCGCTTCTGTCGTACGAGGTGACTTGCAACGAGACTTGGCCGTGCAGGGTAAAATTGTGGCGGCGGTCAGCCCAACCTTGTTTTCTTCATCCAACGGTACTGTGTCGCTTAACGTTAAAGCGGGTGACAGGGTCGAAAAAGAGCAAATACTGGCCACCATCGAAAGCCCCGAACTTAAAAATCAATTCGATCAGGAATCGGCCAGACAGCAAGAGTTACAGGTTGAGGTGGGTCGTCAAAGAATCGAAATGAAGGCATCGTTACTCGACAATCGACAAAGAACCGAACTGGCTAGTGTCGATTTAGAAGCGGCCAATGCAAATTCAGTACGAGTAGAGGTCAGCATCAAAAATGCCTTGATCAGCAAAGAGGCTTACGAACAAGAAGTGGTTAAGCTCAAAAAAGCCAAGCTGCAACACAGCCATGCACTGCAAAACGAAAAACTGCAAAAAGAAAAACTCGAATTTGAACTGACCGCGAAAAAACTCCAGCTAGAACGCCAACAATTTGTGGTTAAAGATTTACTGCGTCAAATTGAAGCGCTGAACCTGCGCTCTCCGCTGAATGGTGTGGTCGGTTCGGTCAATATCAAAGAAAAAGACGCGGTCATCAAGAACCAATCCTTGATCTCAGTGGTGGATTTAACCGCCTTTGAAATCGAAGTGAATATTCCAGAAAGCTACGCCGATGATCTGGGCGTAGGTCTTGCCACCGAAATCTCGTTCAACGGCGAAAAACATATGGGTGAACTCACTGCTATATCTCCAGAGGTCATTAACGGTCAGGTTGCCGGACGAGTACGTTTTACCGGGCAAACCCCCACAGGCTTGCGTCAGAATCAACGGGTATCGGCACGGGTATTAATCGAATCAAGAGACAACGTATTAAAAGTGCGGCGCGGGGCGTTTGTTGAGTCTGGTGGTGGTCGACTGGCTTATGTTGTTAACGATACAAGTGCCGTTAGGGCACAAATACAGGTAGGCGCAAAAAGTATGGGTGAAGTTGAGATTGTCAGTGGCCTTAAAGAAGGCGACAAGATCATTATATCCAGCTTCAGCGAATTCAGTGACAAACAGCAGCTTTACATTTCTCAGTAACAAGAGTCGCAATAAATAGCTTAGTAACAAGAGTCGCAATAAATAGCTTAGTAACAAGAGTCGCAATAAACAGCTCAGAAAAAAGGAAAAAACCGATGTTAAAAATGAACAATATCAGCAAAATTTACCGCACCGAGTTGATCGAAACCCATGCTTTGCGGGAGTTGAGCCTGCATGTTGAAGAAGGTGAATTCATTGC
>JABSOG010000092.1 GCA_013216025.1 Algicola sp.
GATCGATATGCCCAGCTTGCAGGTCTTCAAATCCATTTGAGGCGATAACCCTAATCTTAATGTCGGGATGTTTAATTGAAAACTTGTACAAACGCGGCATCAGCCACAACGACGAAAACGATTGAGTAGAAGTAACCGTCAAACTGCCCGCTACCTCTTCACATTGTATGTCGTTAAAGGTTTTCAACAGCGCGTTAAACACCTTGTGAGTGGTTTGATATAATGTACTGCCACT
Organism: Algicola sp.; assembly: GCA_013216025.1. Classification (GTDB taxonomy): domain Bacteria; phylum Pseudomonadota; class Gammaproteobacteria; order Enterobacterales; family Alteromonadaceae; genus JABSOG01. Next base: position 236 of record JABSOG010000092.1, read on the forward strand.
TTGAGTCAGTCGCATTTGCCTGCCTTTACGAACAAACAACTTAGTGCCCAATGCTTCTTCGAGTTGGCGCATTTGTTGACTGACCGCCGCTTGGGAGACAAATTGCTCGTCAGCCGCTTTACTGTAACTTTGATGGCGTGCCGCACTTTCAAAACAGCGCAGCGCGTTTAAATACTTTAATCGTTTGTCCATAAGTTTAGCTTATATTAGGGTTAATTTTATATCGTTGGTTTTATCACCGGGTGAATTGCACAATAGCATCACTAAACAGCCTCATCAAAGTACTTCACAAACCAAAGGAAACGCAGTCATGATAACCAACCAAGCCATTAAACTAAACACTGACAAAGAATCAAAGACACAAGAAAAGGTCAATACCCAGCAACAGTTTAACAAATCAAACGACTTATTGTCACTCATCAATAATAAGTTAGGGTTAAGCTATGCGATCCATATCAAGTAAATAGAAGCGCACAAAATAAACGTCCCCGCAGCAAGCTGAGGGGAATTAACCCTTTAAATCACTCGTTTTGCTGCCGCTACGCGGCATTATATAAAGATGCGCAGCAGATTTATTAAAAAGGAGCAACCAATGCCCAAAGCCACTGCCATTTCAATTAACCAACAACTGGCCAAACTGACTTTTTTAAGCAACCGTACGCCGCAAACCACCAGCGACGAAGCCAAAGGCGCCTTCGCCAGCGTATCGGACTACCGAGATGGCGCAATTTTTGTTGGTCATTATGCGGGTAACAGCGAATGGGAAACGCACCCCAACGGCGATGAAATGGTGATGGTAATGGAGGGCGAAACCTCACTAATTTTGTGGCAAAACGATGTAGAGACCACCAATGTTCTTAACAAAGGTGAATTATTTGTGGTGCCTCAAGGGATTTGGCACCGGTTTGAAACGCCCAAAGGCGTTAAAGTGCTGGTGATCACACCACAGCCGACCACCCATAGTCTGATTCATCCAAAAGATTTGTAATGTTAGTGCCCGTCCAGAAACGTAGTTTCTATCTGCCAATTGGCACGACTGCATGGACGCAGGAGATAGTGCGACGCAGGATGCCAAAGCCGAGGATGGGCGCTATGCAGCGTCAGGTTTTTTGCTCCAGGCAAAACCTAAGTACCTACATCCATGTAGGCAAGTCGTAAGGCTTAGTTTTCAATAAGTTGCGTTGTTCATCCTGGAGCAACTGACAACAGCGCTTGCGCAAAGTCAGTGTTTTAGCTGGGCCGGCACACCGGATGGACACTAGTTAGATTTTATTCGGAAATTGCTTAAAACCCGATAACATGCTGGCAAAATCAAGCGACCACTGTTGTTGACAGGCAGTGGTTTTCAACATTAATTGTTCAATGTCTGGCATAGGTTGCTTGCTCAATACCAGCACCAAATTACTTTGTCCACTGACCCCAGATATCATCGCGCCACAAAAGGTTTGCCGTGCATGATGCAAAATTGTCATTAATTCGGCTTCAGACTCAGGCGCCAGATTAATCGCCATCACCCCGGAATCTGTCAATCGTTTGGCCGCATTGCGATAAAAATCATTACCACCCTTACCATCAGCATCACGCAGGCAAGGCGCATGGTTTTGACCAACAAACAGGTCACACAAAATCATGTCAAATATGGATTTACCCCTAGCCAGATAATGCTCTGCCGAGTCAATCACAACCGGCCACTTTGCGGGAATTTGCATATATTGCTGGGCAAGTTTTACCAATGGCGCATTAGCATCAACCGACACCACTTCAACATGCTCGTTGTTAGCCTCGCTCTTGGAGACGTTCTTATCAATAAAGTAACGCTCAAACGCGCCGCCACCAAAACCCAGATTTAAAATTCGTCGAGTGGTTTCGCTCAGCTGTTCTTTAAGGCAAAGCAGTGATGTGAGCATCACCTGTTGATAGGTTTGCACCAAATAATCGGGGGTGTCGAGGTCAAGGGTAGATTGAATGGACTCGCCGCCGGTATAAATCCAGCGGCGATTGTGATGTTGGTAAACTTCAATTAAGTTGTCGCTGCCTTTTACAGCACCAAGCAGTGTTGCACCGTTTTGTTGTGCACTTAGCAATTGAGCAATTAGGTTTTCCGTCATCAAATTGCCGCTAACATTACAACAATTGTTGTTGCTTCAGTTCTGCTTGGAGCGCAGACGGATTAAAACCGGTGAGGATCTTGTTGCCGATAATAATTTTGGGAATGCCCGGCGTGCCGATAGTATCAAATAATGCCGAGACCTTTTGGCCGCCTTTTTCAATATCTCTTTCTTCAAACTCAATGTTGTTGTCGGTCAAAAATTGCTTAGCCTTGGCACAGAATGGACACCACTGTGTGCTGTAAACAATGACTTTTTGCTCGGTATTGGCAAAATGGGCGGCGGTGTTGGTTTCAACATAAGCCGGGGCTTCGTTATACCAGGCATAGGATTTTTTGGCCCCTAAACCAGCACTTAGTCCAAAACCGAGCAATACGGCATAAGTGGCGACTTCTTTAATTTTAGATTTGAAACTACTGGGAGTTTTGTTGGTCATCGTTATGGCTTCCTTTATTACGCTCATCTTTATGATTGTCTTCTTTAGATTTAAGTTTTGGCCTTCACCAAAAAAGCTACGAACATAGTATAGAGGAGGCACAAAGAATGTTATCAATTTCCTGCCAAAATTTGTTACTTATCTGCCACGGACAATAATAGTGTTACATTTCAAATAGATAACGATAATTGTTTGGTAGGGATAACGAAGATAACGCGTGGGCAGAAAAGATTGCCCACCTTACGGAGTATAATAAAGGCAATGTCGAAGCTGTTGAATACAGCTCCGACAGGGTATAAACAGACTTACTTGTTGAAATCACCACCGCCATGACGTCGCATTTGGCGTTTACCATGACGCTCACCACGACTTTCCATCATCTCGGTCATTTTTGCTTGCTGCTCAGTGTTAAGAATATTCCAAACACCATTTTTCATTTTGGCTTTCATCACGCCAACTTCAATTTTCTTGGCCTGTTTGACTGCCAACAACTCTCTGAAGGCATCTTCGTCGAAGGTTTCGGCCTGCACAATGGTTTTCATCTGGTCGCGAAAATCACTGCGCTCGCTATCGCCGCGAAGGGCTACCATATCGGCGTGCATTTGTTCTTTCAAATCTCTAATGGCGGTTTGCTGATCTTCGCTTAAATCAAGCTTCGAGAACATGCGCTTCATCATGTGATGTTGGCCATTGCCGCCGTGACCACGTTCAGAACTGTGGTCAGAGTGGCGCTCAGCGCTGCGGTCGCCTTCTGCCATGGCAACACCACCAAATGCTAATGCCAAACCCAAACTTAATACTGATAAAATCTTTTTCATAATGTTGCTCCAAAATGTATTGTTTATTGTTTGTTAAGTTGTTTGCTTAGTTACTGCTAACCCGATGACTAAAGTGTACACAACGCAATGCAAAGGAACGTGATGAAGTGTAAAGGTTGTGTAAAGATGATTACTTACTAACACCACCCTGACGACGCATACCACGCTCGCCACGTTGACCACCACGGCGCTCACGTTTTGTTTCCATCATCGCTGTCATTTGTTCTTGCTGCTCGGCGGTCAGTACATTCCACACACCATGTTTCATTTTGGCTTTTATCACAGCCCCTTCAGTTTTTTTGACCTGTTTAGCCGCTGTCATTTCTCTAAAGGCATCTTCATCAAATTCTTCTGACTGCACCAGAGATTTCATTTGGTTATGAAACGCTTTTCGCTCACCTTCTTCACCGCGAAGGGCTTCCATTGAGTCGTGCATTTGGTCACGTAACACGTCAATTTCGGTTTGCTGATCGTCGGTTAAGTCGAGTTTTGAGAACATGCGTTTCATCATGTGCCCTTTGTCTCCATTTCCATCTTGACCATGGCCGCGTTCAAATCCATCGTGACCTTCTGCCAATGCTGCGCCGCCAAAAGTTAGTGCTAACCCTAAGCCTAATACTGATACGATATTTTTCATAATGATGCTCCAAAGCAATTTACTGTCATGTAATGTTGTGTGTTTTGGCCTTCTTAATGACCATGTGAAGAAGCCTACAGGCTGCAATGCAAAGGAACGTGATGAACTGTAAAGGTTATGTAAAGCTTTACAAACCCGTGCAGGTAAGCGATAAAATGCACATAAATATAGAAGCGCACGAGATAACCATGACTGAATACAAACTTTTACTCATCGACGATGATCAAGAATTAACCGAGTTGTTGACCGAGTACCTCAGCAGTCAGGGGTTGAACATTACCGTGGCCCACGATGGTGAAGCTGGTTTAAACAAAGCCAATGCCACCCAGTTTGATTTGATTCTGCTGGACGTAATGCTGCCGAAAATGGATGGTTTTGAAGTGCTCAAGCAATTGCGCACCACCAACAAAACCCCGGTATTAATGCTCACCGCGCGTGGCGATGACTTCGACCGTATCTTTGGCCTAGAACTCGGTGCCGATGATTACCTGCCCAAACCCTTTAACCACCGCGAGCTGGTTGCCCGCATCAAGGCCATTACCCGGCGCATTGAACATATCGCCTCAGTGCAGCATCAAAGTGAACTGTTTTTCAACGATGTCAGGCTCGACTTATCTAGCCGTCAGGTCACCTGTGCAGGCAATGAGGTATTGTTGACCGGCACCGAATTTCAGATGTTGCACCTGTTAATGAGCAGCCCCGGCGAAATCGTTTCAAAAGAGGTCATCAGCCAAGAAGTGCTCGGCAGACGATTAGCCCCTTTTGACCGCAGTATCGACATGCACCTGAGCAACATTCGTAAAAAGCTGCAACAATTTTGTGACGACGACAAACTCAAAACCGTACGCGGTGCCGGTTACATCTTTATCAAAGGGGCGCGACAATGACGGCTCACAAGGCTTGGTACAAGCGCTTTAATCCACTCAATTACCTCGCCGGTAAACTGTTTTTGTGGTTTTGGCTGATGATAGCCTTAACGGTTTTGTCGTTAGTGATCATCGCGTCACAAATCGATCCGGGACTCGAAGACCAACCCATCCCCCCATATATTATCTCGCAAATCGATTCATTTGATGATCGTCTGCACCGTGGCAGACGAAGCGGGCCGAACGATTTTGAACGCCTCATTCGCTCTCCCCGAGTTAGGCGCAGCCACATGATTTTGTGGACCAAAGAAGGTGGGCCATTAAAAAGCGCCAAGCCGCTGCCACCTGAGTTTGATGTCGAACAACTTGACATCAACAACCCCACCCCCATAACCAAAATCATCGGTGGATTTATCGTCTATGGACCATTTGAGATCAGTGATCACCACGCACGCTACCGTATTTTCGCCGTTGGTCGTTACGACCCCCACCCAATGATGCGCTTTAAAAGTCTGCCGCTGTGGCTACGTTTGGGCTTGCCATTGGCTATCTCGGCATTTTTAAGTCTGTTTGTTGCGATGTCGATAACCAACCCCATCCTGCAACTACGCAACGCCCACCGCTCACTGGCACAGGGTAATCTCGACACTCGCTCTAACGGCGTGGCCTTACGTAACGATGAACTCGGCCAACTGGGTCAAGATTTTGATGATATGGCCGACAAGATTTCGCAATTGCTGGCAGCGCAAAAGCGCCTGCTGGGTGATGTATCCCACGAATTACGCTCGCCGCTGGCCCGAATGCAAATTGCGTTGGGGTTGGCAATACAGCCGGACTCTAAAGACTTAGAGCGCCATTTACAGCGCATAGAACTCGAAGCCAACCGCTTAGACGACATGATTGGCGATGTATTACGGCTGTCTAGATTAGAAAGCCAATTACAAAATATTGAGCTGTTTCCGTTGAGTTTAAAATCGTTACTGTCGTATTTGGTCAAAGATGCCAATTTTGAAGCCAAAGGCGACGAAAAAGCCGTGACACTAGACGCTGTAGCAGATGCCAACGTGATGGGCGACCAAGCATTGCTGGCCAGTGCGTTTGAAAATGTGGTGCGTAACGCGGTCAAATATACCGAACAAAAAACCACGGTATCGGTGTCTTTACAGGTGGAAGCGGGTCAAGTGATTGTCAAGGTGCGAGACTTTGGTCCCGGCGTGCCCGCGTCTGCATTATCGCAGTTGTTCCAGCCATTTTACCGAGTGTCAGATTCGCGCCAACGGTCATCGGGTGGCACCGGGCTGGGTTTGGCGATTGCAGAAAAGTCGATTCGCAGCCATGGCGGCAGCATTGTTGCGCATAATCATCAAGAAAAGGGGCTTGAGGTGACTGTTAAACTCCCCTTGCATGGCGGCTGACACCTAAAGCTTAAGGTCAAATGATCTCAACACGGAGGCACGGAGTCACGGAGAAAGAAAGAGGAAAAGCAAAAAACAAAAGAAGGATTAAATAAATGAATAACCAAATCATGTGCAACAAAACGTAAATTTCATTTTTCGATCTTGTTTTTTCGTTTTTTTCTTTCCTCTTTCTTGACTCCGTGGCTCCGTGACTCCGTGTTAAAGCTTTTGACTGTAGAGTGCGCAGCGCGACCCTCGCCGTAGACGAAAGGTTTTAGAGTGCGCAGCACGCCACCCCCTGATATACTCCCCCCGTCAACCCATAAGAGCCCGCAAAAAATGAAAATCATCACCATCAATCATGAACCAGTAGAGCTGTACAAAATATTAAAATTCGAATCGCTGGTTGGCGGCGGTGGCGAGGCTAAGATGCTGATAAGTGCAGGGCATGTACTGTTAAACGGTGAGGTCGAAATTCAAAAAAGAAAGAAAATTGTCAGCGGCGATATCATCGAATTTGACGGCGAAACCTATCAGATTGAATTGGGAGAAGCCTTACCTTTGGGTCAAGAACCTTCAGAACCACTACCTTACAAAGCAGCGCCTTCAAAAGCACCTAAAACCAAACACACCAAGCCTCAACAGCGCGAAGAACTTGTCGTTAACAAGAGTAAAAGAAGCTCGATTAGCTTCTAACAATAAACGCCCCCGTCAATCTACTTTTCGTTCTGCCACGCAGTGGCACTATATAAGGGCCTATGCAGGTTTATTCAATTACAAAGCATGAACCCGGTCGCGCCCCTTCTCTTTGGCTTTATATAACGCCTTATCGGCAATGCTAAGCAAGGCCGGTACTGTTTTGGCCTCTAGTGACAACTCGCTCACGCCAAAAGTAGCCGTGATAGAAAAGTCATCATCCTGTCCGGTGTGAAATACCTTATTGGCCAGCTTACGGCGAATACGCTCCAACAATTTCACTGCATCAGCAGCGTTGGTATTGGGAAAAAACAGCACAAATTCATCACCACCAAAACGCCCTGCCACATCATCAGCACGCAAGTGAGTCGTTAAAATATCGGCAAAGCCCACCAACGCAATATCACCGGCTTGATGGCCTTGAATATCGTTGATTTTTTTGAAATGGTCCAAATCACACAAGCACAAGCTCAAAGGTTGATCATGGCGGGTTGCTGCTTTAATGGCTTGATCAAAGCGTTCATTAAAATAACGCCGATTGTATAGCTTGGTTAACGAGTCAAACGTGGCGTAATAGGTGATTTCGTTAATCGCATCATCTCGGGCCGCCATCACTTTGCGGATGAAAAACAGCATCGCAGCACCTAGTGAAAAGACAAACAAAGTGAACACAGTGGTTTCTTTGATCACCAGAGCTTCGTGTTTCTCTACCGCATCAGCCGAATTCTGGGTAAATAATTGCACTTCATCACGCATCGCAAGCAATTCAGTTCTAAGGGCCTTTTCTTGTTTACTGACCTGAGTAATAACGCTGGTTTCAAAGGGGGATTGATTGCCTTTAATCGCCTCGACCATCCATGCAACTTGCTGTTGATACTGTTGATGTTCTTGACCAATCTGGCCCAACATGGCATTAACCCGGCCCAACTCTCGCCGGGTTTGCTCGGTTGCCGAGGGGGTTTGCACCGCAATAAACTGATTTAGCTTGTTCAGGGTGGTTTTGAATTTTTCGCCGGTGCGTAAAAAGCTGTCCTGCAAAATAAAGATAACCTGAGCGCGGTGATCAGGACCCAATTTATCCAGCTTTTCAATCAATAAGGTTTGTTCAAACTGGCGGTCTATCAATGGCAACAATTGCGAAACCAAAGGCAAGTCTCGGTTGGCGACATCTTCAAACTCCTGCTTTACCTGCTGCATCTGCCAAAAGGCAAAAGCACCGTTGACCAAAATCAGCGCGGCGATGGCAAAGGCAAGGGCAAAAATGGCATTGTTATTTTTTTTTGGATCAAATTGACTCATCACGACCATGTCATTATTTTGTTGTTATTTCGAGTATAGAGCGGTGCAATTAATTAGTCCACCAGTACAGTTTTCTGCTAGAGTTATTATGGTAAAACCCCCATGAAAACAAGGGATAAGACGATACAATCCAAAGCTAGCCTGCCGAGATAGTACAGGTTTTAGAGCAGATACAATAACCATCAGGAGAAAAACATGAAATTAGGTGCATTTTCCATAAGTTTGGCCGTAAAAGACTTGGCAGCCTCAAAGGAATTTTACCAGAAACTAGGATTTGAGCAATTTGGCGGCGAGTTTGAACAAAACTGGCTGATAATGAAAAACGACCAACACACCATCGGGTTATTCCAAGGCATGTTCGACAAAAATATGCTGACTTTTAACCCCGGCTGGAGCCAAGATGCCAAAGGTTTGGCAGAATTTACTGATGTCCGCGAACTGCAAAAATCATTGAAAGATGATGGCATTGAAGTCATCAACCCAACAGATGAAAGCGGCCAAGGCCCCGGCAGTTTCATGGTGGTAGACCCAGATGGGAATCCGATTTTAATTGATCAGCATTGTTAAAACCAAAAAGCGCGAATGAATTCGCGCCTAGGGTATAACAAAATAGTTTAAGCTGGCTTCGCCGCCTGATGAGAGCTTCTGCTAGGTCTGCGACGACGGTTATTCGGCTTGGCATTACCGTCATTGTTGCTCTGATTCTGGTTTTGACTCTTGTTTTGACTCGGCTGTTGCCCACCCATATGACGTCTATTTTTACTCACGGGTTTATGACCGCTGGCCATTTCGCCTGAACGTTGGCCGTCTTGATGATCAACCTTGGGCTTTTTCGGTCTTGGCGCTTTAATCGCCCTGATTGCCGGTGATTTTGGCAGTGGATTAGCAGGTTCAAAACCTTTAACAAGCTCACGAGTCAAATGCTTTTGAATCACTCGCTCAATGTCTATTAGTTGCTTGAATTCATCAGCCATAACCAACGACACAGCATTACCACTGGCCCCTGCTCTGCCTGTACGACCGATACGATGCACGTAATCTTCAGGCACGTTTGGCAATTCGTAGTTAACAACTTGAGGCAACTGCTCGATGTCTAAACCACGGGCGGCGATGTCTGTCGCGACCAAGACTCTGATTTCGCCAGCTTTAAAATTTGCCAAAGCTTTGGTTCGTGCGCCTTGGCTTTTATTGCCGTGAATGGCTGCTGCACTGATATTGACGGCTTCTAGGCTTTTAGTTAAACGGTTGGCACCGTGTTTGGTTCGGGTGAACACCAGTACTTGTCGCCAGTTGCCGTCGTTAATCAGTTTGATCAGTAATTTGGATTTTTGGTTTTTATCGACCGGGTGTATCCACTGCTCTACCGATTGCACCGTGGTGTTACGCGGGCTGACTGAAATCTCAACCGGGTTGTTAACCAACCCTTTGGCCAATTCACGGATTTCGTCAGAGAACGTTGCCGAAAACATCAGGTTTTGGCGCCGTTTGGGCAATAACGCCAGAATTTTTTTAATGTCGCGGATAAAACCCATGTCGAGCATTCTGTCGGCTTCGTCTAGCACCAGTATTTCTACTTGGTCAAACTTCACCGCTCTTTGGCCGTGTAAATCCATCAAACGACCCGGCGTGGCAACCAAAACGTCAACGCCGCCTCTGAGCTTTTGCATTTGTGGGTTAATTTTGACTCCACCAAATACAACCGCTGACGTTAAAGGCAGATTTTTGCCATAAAGACTGACACTTTCACAGACTTGAGCGGCCAATTCACGGGTAGGTGTTAAAATCAGTGTTCTAATATGGTTGGGTTTGACCTTTTTGCCACCGCTCAGCAGTTCAAGAATAGGCAAAGTGAAACCTGCGGTTTTACCGGTGCCGGTTTGGGCCGCTGCCATTACGTCCTTGCCTTCGAGTACGGCAGGGATCGCCTGCGCCTGAATAGGTGAAGGGGTGTCGTAACCTTGCTGCTCGACGGCTTCAAGAATTGCTGCGGATAAACCGAGATCGGTAAAACTCATTTATTTAGTGCTCTCTATATTGAAGTGACCGCCCTAATTGCGGCGGTGCAGCTTACAGGATCAGGCGGTTAAGCGCAATTAAAGTTCGAAAATGCATCACTTACGTAGCAATCAAACACCCTAATGATGTAGAATACCCCGGCTTTTTATCGGTCGACTCATTATGGCCTTTATAACCCTACTTGAATTTAAGAGAACTTTACATTGATCACTACAGCTAACATTACGATGCAATTTGGCGCCAAGCCATTGTTTGAGAACATTTCGGTCAAATTTGGTAACGGCAACCGTTATGGTCTTATCGGCGCAAACGGCTGTGGCAAAACAACCTTTATGAAAATTTTGAGCGGCGACCTGGCCCAAAGCAGCGGCAACGTCAATGTCGACGTTCATGAGCGTGTAGGCAAATTGAATCAAGACCAGTTTGCCTTTGAACAATTTAATGTTATCGACACCGTGATCATGGGCCATAAAGAAATGTGGACGGTAAAATCAGAACGCGACCGCATTTATTCACTGCCCGAGATGAGCGAAGATGACGGCATGAAAGTCGCCGACCTTGAAACCGAATTCGCCGAAATGGACGGTTACACCGCCGAATCCCGTGCCGGTGAATTGTTGATGTCGGTGGGTATTCCCGTTGAACAACATTACGGCTTGATGTCAGAAGTGGCGCCGGGTTGGAAATTGCGAGTATTATTGGCTCAGGCACTGTTTTCAGATCCAGACATTTTGTTACTCGACGAACCCACCAATAACTTGGACATTGATACCATTAGTTGGCTTGGCGATGTTTTAAGAGCCCGAAAATCCACCATGGTGATCATTTCTCACGACCGTCACTTCTTAAACGCAGTTTGTACGCATATGGCCGATTTGGACTACGGTGAATTACGCTTGTTCCCGGGAAACTACGACGAATATATGACAGCGGCCACTCAGTCTCGCGAGTTACTGCAAAACGAAAATGCCAAGAAAAAGACCCAAATTGCCGAACTGCAATCGTTTGTCAGCCGCTTCTCGGCCAACGCATCCAAGGCCAAACAGGCGACTTCTCGTGCCAAACAGCTCGATAAAATCAAGCTGCACGAAATCAAAGCCTCAAGCCGTATCAGTCCATTTATCCGCTTTAACCAAGAAAAGAAACTGTTTCGTAACGCCATTGAAGTCAAAAAGCTGGCCAAATCATTTGATGACGAAATAGTCTTTAAAGACATTAACTTACTGGCAGAAGTGGGTGAACGTATTGCGATCATAGGGCAAAACGGTGTAGGTAAAACCACTTTGATGCGCACCATGCTTGGTGAATTAAAAGCAGATTCAGGCGAAGCCAAGTGGTCAGAAAACACCAAATTTGGTTATTACGCTCAGGACCACTCGGCAGATTTTGAAGACGACATGACCTTGTTCGAATGGATGAGTCAGTGGCGACAGCCAAGTGACGACGAGCAGTCTGTTCGCGGTATACTGGGGCGTTTATTGTTTTCGCAAGACGACATCATTAAGTCAGTAAAAATCATCTCTGGTGGTGAGCAAGGCCGAATGTTGTTCGGTAAAATCATGATGACCAATCCCAACGTCATTATGATGGACGAACCAACCAACCACTTGGATATGGAATCGATTGAATCGTTGAACCTGGCGCTTGCAAACTACCCCGGCACGCTGTTCTTTGACCGCCAAGACCGTGAATTTCTGTCGTCCTTGGCCACCCGAATTATCGAAGTGACTGAAGACGGCATCATCGACTTCAGTGGCAATTATGACGCATATTTAAGATCTAAAGAGGCCTAAATAACATGAAACCGGTGATTAATTTAAACGACTTAAGCGATTTTGAAGGTTCCGAGCACGGTGACTTTGCCGAGCAGTATGTGGGGGTCAGCGAAAAAGTCGGCGCACAAAAACTCGGTTACAGCGTCACGATTATACAGCCGGGTAAAAAAGTATGCCCGTTTCATAATCACCGGGTCAATGAAGAAATGTTTTTGATTCTTGAAGGCACTGGAACATTGCGTTTTGGCGATAAAGAATATGCCATTAAAAAAGATGACGTGATTGCCTGCCCGCCAGGGGGTCGTGAGGTGGCACATCAGATCATCAATACGTCTGATCAGCCACTCAAGTACTTTTGCTTAAGCACCAACGAGCCGGTCGATGTATGTGAATACCCCGACTCAAACAAATTGATGAGTTATGTGGCAACGCCTGACGAAGAACGATTCAAGCATATTAGCTCTATGGACAAGAGCCTTGATTATTATGAGGGTGAGTCGTAGGAATACATATTTCAAGATCACTGGGGCGTCTGGCCCCTTGATTCTAATCTATTGATTTAAATGGGTTTTAATCATTTCAACGCCTCTGACCCCTTGATTCTGCGGACAGTTGAAATGCCTGATAAGCATGAATGGCAACCATAACCAGATGACCAAGCCCAAACAAAACCAAGTGATCAATCTCCACACCACCTGGGCCATCATTGTTCCACCACAACGTCACCCAAAACATAAAAGAAGCACCATAAAACGAAGTCATTTTGTATAACCCCCGCTTGGCTTCCACGGTCAATCCTATGCTATTGGTTTTAAGTTCACTTTGGGTGTTTTCTTGAGTGCCATGTTGTGACTTTGCTGTATTGACCATCATATTTACCGCCCGCATTAAGTTGAATTTGATTTGCTTTGGTAGATTAGTGTCTGCAAGGTGATAAAACTTACAGTTTATTTTAGTTTAATTTTTTGGTGGATGGTATTTAGTTACCGAATGTCAGCGACGCTAATAGGTTTGGCAATCGTAGGGGCAATCCCCTGTGATTGCCCATTTTATGGTCCATTATTGAATTATAACGGTAACTCATAAAAGGGCTGACACACTAACACATGGATGTGTGTAGTTAGAGCAATGCAGGACGCAATTGCCGAGAGGTCAGCCCCTACGCCGCCCTTCTTAAATTAAATCGACAAGCTAGCTTGGTGCACCTCCACGATGCTCTTTAACGCACAATATCCAAAGCCGCGCCACTCAAACGCTTCGACGTATCCCGCTTTAACTCATCAATTCCCATCTCTTTTAACACAGGCAGAATATCCGGAAAACGCCTTTCAGCTTGCTCTGCTTTTAGCTTTTCCTGTTGCTTATAGTAAAGCGTAGTGAAGATTTTACTGTTACTCAGTTCATCAAACCTATTCATTAACCGCCGTCCACTCCACGACGAAGTACTCGGACGGCAACAAGCATTAAACTGCTTTAACACCGTGCCCAAGCTTTGTTTGTTGTTCGAACGTTTGCGCAGTTCGCGGTCGGCCATCATATAAATCGCTGCGCCGGTCCAGTACTTTTGCATTCTTCTTGAACTGGTGCCGCGTGAAAAACCTGCCAGCAGTTTGTCCCAGGCAGTTTCGACACTGATCATGCCCGCTTTTCCCCGGGCCACGTTTTGGTAATAACTAGCGATACCTTCAGACAGATACAGTTCATTTCGACTGATAAACGGCACCAACATATGGCTGAGTTCGTGGGTGGCGGTCCAGTCGTCTTTAAATTCTTGGATTGGGCGAAAGCTATCTACGAAGAAATGGGCTGACACACTGCCGCCCCTTTGCACTTCGCCCCATGGCACCGCTTCGCGTTTATTGCCGGTTGGGGTGATGATAATTTGGGCGTTGTCGACCGGGTAACTGCCATTTATGCCTGCGATGGCGCTTGCCGCTTGTTTTATCCAGTCAATGTATTCGAGTTTACGTTTTTCAGTGCTGTTGAGAATGGCGACTTGAATGGTTTGCTGGGCAATTTTCACAGGCTCTACTTTGAACTTGCCTATGGCGATTCGACTATCCCAGTCGTATGGGGTTGCGGTCAGGGTAAATTGGTTAGGCTTGCCAGTTGCTGTCCAAGGTGTGGACACGTTGTAACCCTTTGGCAAGTTGAAAGTTAGTTTTACCGTATCTTTGCTGCCAATGTTTCTTGGTTGCCATAACCACAAGTTGTTATTAACGATGATATCTTTTCCTGCACGATAGACAGTACTTCGGCGCTGTTTCGCGCTATTTAGTGAAGATTCGTAACTTATACATTGATTAGATTTAACGCCTCTTAAACGCATTGTGTTATCGCTGACGATAAGCGGTTTGCCGTTTGACCCAACAGCGTTGTTGAGGTTATTCATATCCTGATACGCACCGTTATGTAATGCTCTAGGAACATAGTCTTTAAAGCAAACTTTTACATTCACTTGCTCAAGCGGTTCAACCACACTGATTTGATAGTCGATTTCGTAAGCGCTGGCCGACAGTGAACACAGTAGTAAAAGAGTTGACGTTATTGTTCGCACGGAGATGATTCACCTTTTTAACGAGATTTAGTTAGTGCCTATCCCGAAACGGGTATTGCAAGGCACTGGCGATACGGTACATGGATGTGCCGACTTTTCAATTCATTGAAAAGTAAGTGAAGTTCCACTCGGCAGCCGCTGCTGTGCTTGAACGTAACGGTTTCCTGAAAGCTCACATTTGCACACGGATGTGCTTATTAGAGCAATGCATGGAGCAATTGCCGATGGATGTGAGTTTCAGGTGGTTCGACATTTCGACGATAACTAGATGATTTGATGAATGGTGACTTGTTGGTTTAACTCATCACACAGCGAATTCAGTTTGCTGGTGAATTGTTCTACATCGGTGCTTTGCGACAATCGTATGGTTAAACAGGTGGCGTGTTTGCTCATGTCGTTGTCTTCGTCGTGGAAGGCATCGGCTTTAAGTGAGGCAATGCCCACGCCTTGTTCAGTTAAAAACTCGGTCACGGTGTTTAAAGTGCCGGGGATATCTGGACCAACATATTCTATGCCAAAGGTTAAGTCGTCGGTGTGGTCGACATGGCGGGTGGTGCGTTTCATCATCGTCAGCAAGCCCAATTCATGGCTGGTTGACGGCAGAGTGTTTTCGACTTTAGAAATGGCAACCCGGTCGCCGCTCAATAACATAATAAAGGTAAATTCTTTGCCGAATATAGCCATACGGCTATCGAGAATATTGCAGCTGCAATCGTTCACCAGCCGGGTTAAATCGCTGACGATGCCGGTACGGTCGGTGCCGATTGCTGTTACTACCAAATACTGAGTTTGCTGCATAATGACGTCTTTATGTTAGTTTTTAAAAAATCGGGGTGCAGAGTCTATCACAAAGACGCCACAGCACAAATTATCCCTGATTTTGGTGGCAATTAAACCAAGCTTTGTCGGCCTGTAAGGCTGCCATTATTTGCCTTTTGAGCGGTTTGATACCAATCCGGTCATTTCTGGGGTATTATAGCGCCTTCGTTTTTACAGCAACCCTTTTTTAAGCGCGTTCAAGAGACCCAAACATCATGTTCAAAGGCAGTATTGTCGCATTGGTTACACCGATGAAAGACGATGGTTCAATTGATTTTTCCGACCTTGCGAATTTGATTGACTATCATATCAACAGCGGCACCCAAGGCCTTGTTGCTATGGGCACCACGGCCGAGTCGGCCACGCTGTCGTTTGAAGAACACCAGCAAGTTATCCAGTTTGTTTGCGAAAAAGTGGCCAAACGAATACCCGTGTTTGCCGGCAATGGCACCAACAATACCTTAGAGTCCGTTAACCGAACCAAAATTCTCGATACGTTCGATATCGATGGCTTTTTAACGGTTGTGCCTTACTACAACAATCCGTCACAACAAGGCATGATTGCCCATTTCAACGCAATTGCCCGGACAACGGATAAACCCCTGATGTTATATAATGTGCCGGGTCGCACGGTTGCCGATTTATTACCCGAAACCGTGGCCCAGCTGTCCAAAACAACCAATATCATTGGTATTAAAGAAAAAGAAGATTAAGTTAGAGCAAAAAATACTACCAAAGCCAATACTAAAATCAAAACCCAAAACAATAACAAAATTAATTCCCAAAGTAATACCAAAACCAATGCCAAAACCAATAACATAACAAATACTAACACCAATACGAAAACCAA
>JABSOG010000929.1 GCA_013216025.1 Algicola sp.
GCGTTGCTTTCACCAAATGCCTGACACAAACCGACGACCTCAATGGGGTCGCCCAATGCGGTGCCGGTGCCATGAGCTTCGACATAACCGATGGTGTCTGGGCTGATATCACCGTCTTGTTGGGCTTTGGTTATCAAGCTGGCGATTGCCGAAGGGTTTGGTGCCGTTAATGAACTTGACTGGCCACCATGGTTGGTCGACGAGCCTTTAAGCACAGCATAAATCGAATCGCCGTCTTTTAAAGCTTGTTCAACGGTTTTAATTAAGATCATCGCCCCGCCCTCGCCACGCACATACCCATTGGCTTTGGCGTCGAAGGTTGAACATTGACCGGTGCGCGAAATGATGCCCGCACGGTCATAAATTAGGGTATTCGTTGGGCTGGCAATTAAGTTGATACCGCCAACCAAAGCTTGTTTACACTCGCCGTTACGTAAACCTTTCATCGCCTTGTGTACGGCCAGCAATGCGCTAGAACAGGCGGTGTCGAGCATCATGCTGGGGCCGTTAAAATCGTAAAAATAAGACAAACGGTTGGCCAATACAGCTCCGTTGGTGCCAGTGGCCACGTAAGCTTCTTCCATAAAGTGGTGTTTAATCAACAACTCACGATAATCAAAGTGACAAGCACCGATGTATACGCCAGTCGCGGTGCTGCGTAAGTCGGACGCTTTGTAACCGGCATCTTCAATCGCATTCCAGGTGAGTTCGAGCAACGCGCGTTGCTGGGGGTCCATCAACTCCGCTTCTTTTGGCGATATGCGAAAGAATGAGGCGTCGAAGGTATCAATTTCGTTAAGGTAACCGCCTTGCAACAGGTAAGGTTTTTGTTGCTCAATATTGATGTTCGCTGGCCAGCTTAAACGGCCTTCGGGAATTTTGCGAATGGCGCTGGCACCGGCGTTCAGCAATCCCCAAAAATCACCAATGGTGTTGATTTCGTTCGGGAATTTTAATGAGACGCCGACAACCGCAATGTCTTTGGCGTTTTGTTCTGCTGCTTTGTTTGCGACAGATTCAGCTGTTGGCGCGACTATTGTTTCTAGCGGTTTGGCTTGTGTAGGTGCAGACACTGGCGCTGCAGAAAATGGCAACAGATTGTTTTCATTTATGTAACCGGCAATCTTTTGGGCAGTATTATATTGAAAGAAGAAAGTGGTTTTGAGACTGGTTTTAAGCTTTTTGTTGAACTCTTTATTAAATAAGGCCCTCAATTCAACCAATTCAATTGAATCAAGGCCTAACTCCATCAAGGAGCCGGTAACGCTGAATGCCTTCATGCGCTTGTCGCCGAGCAATTTGCCGAGCATTTTTTCGATCAGTTTGACTGCTTGGGTGTTGTCGACAGGTGCTGTTTGGACTGGTGCTGGTGCTTGAACTTGAGGTTTAGCCACAACAACAGGTGCAGTTCTGCGCTTAGCAAACCACTTTTCGTCCAGCAGATTGTTGTCTTTTACATAAACGGCCATTTTAGCGACTGTATTGTATTGAAAGAAAAACGTGGTTTTGAGGTTGGTTTTGAGCTTTTTGTTCAGTAAAGCCCTAAGCTCTACCAGCTCAATTGAATCAAGACCCAGTTCCATCAACGGAATGTGTTCAGGTGAATTGGACAAGCGCTTTTCGCCAATCAGTTCAAGCAACAATGAATTGATGTAAGCCTCGATGATTTTTAAGTCATCATTGGCATTGCTCATTGACAAGCTTTCTATTGACGTATTAGCACCGGTTTTAGTGGCGAACATAACACTTTGTCTAAAACTATCATCGTCTTGTTCAAACGGCAGGCCATAACCGTAAAAATCACCGAAACCACCGCGACTAAAGGCGGCATCCCATTTCTTTACGCTGAGCAAACAGCTGTTTTCGATGCGGTTTTGATGATCTTCAAACAACCAGTAACCGTGCAGCAAAGCACCGGTATACAGTAGTAGGTCTTTCACTTTGGTGAATTCATTGAGCACCACCAAACCACCGGGTTTAAGCATACTGTTAACGGTGCTCATGGTGTCGACAATATACTTGGTGTCGTGCAATACGTTTGAGGCAAAAACAATATCAAAACTTTCTAATTTGTATCCCTGCGCCTGTGGGTCTTTTTCGATATCGAGTCGTTCAAACTCAATCCATGGATAATCATCGCCAAAGCGTTTTTTGCCGTGACGGGTAAACGATGACGAAATATCGGTGTAAAAATACTGAATTTTTGCGCCTGTCTCAGCGGCTAATTTAGCCAAATGAGGTAGTACCACCTCTGAGGCACCGCCTGTACCCGCACCAATTTCCAGAACACGACAAAGCTCAGTGTTAGAGGCTTGTTTACCAATGACCTCTTTGCCAATGACTTCGGCCATCAGGTTGTTAAAGTGATCGGCGACTTTATTGCCTTTGAAAATGCCGGCAAACAGTGCC
This sequence comes from Algicola sp., assembly GCA_013216025.1. Classification (GTDB taxonomy): domain Bacteria; phylum Pseudomonadota; class Gammaproteobacteria; order Enterobacterales; family Alteromonadaceae; genus JABSOG01. The sequence goes on from JABSOG010000929.1 coordinate 2,410, forward strand.
ATCGACCCTTCAGGGAAGACCACATCGTTCGCTGCGGTTTTGCCCATCAAGATATCGGCGAAATCACTCAAACAGATTTTAACCAGGGTGAGAAAGGCAACAAAGCTGGGGTGCTGTTGAGCAAATTGTTGTTCAAAATCGGCAAACTGACTGTCAAAATCAACATCAGATAAATCTTCGATGTCCTTCACCGTGGTAATGGTTTCACCATTGATGGTGACAAAACCTTTTTCGCGCAAAACACCCAACAGTGAATGCATCAGTTTATGGTACTTGGGCAATATTTGTAGCTGTTGTTGCAGTGCGCCGATCTCATAACTTAAGTCTGCGCCTTTCATTACGCCCATTTGCTGGAAAATACGCAGCAACCAGCGGGCAGCCATGGCTTCGAGTTCACGTTCGGCATCCAGGGTGTTTTCAGTGGCGCTCATTTTGGCACCCGCCATGTAATTTTCAATGTGCGCAGCAACACTGAGGGTATTGTCAGTAAAACGGGAAAAATCGCGGCATGCCTGAGTACCGTTCACTTCGTCGACGCCGTTTTTAAGCGCACAAAAGTACTGCATAAAATCAACAAATTCTTCGGCATAAACTTTGTGCTCAGGTGCAGGAATAACCATGTAGAGCAGTTCGACAACTTCGCCTTCACGTTGGGCATAGATCACGCCAATGGTCTTGCCGCCCTGCTCCATCACGATTTGGCCATCAGGATATTGATTGATCCGCTGTTCGATTTGAGCGCTGCTGTTTTGCTGCGCCGCGGGTAAACAGGCTTCCATGTTGAGCAAGGTGCTCAGGTCGTCTGACCGGACGTTACGAATGGTGTAATCTTTGCGGCTAAAGTAATTCAAGGTAATGCGCGAGAACGGCAGTACTTTGGGGTAACGTTTGCACAGTGCGGTTTGTGGCAACAAGCCAGCTTCGGCCGCAGACATCAAAAAGATGTCGGCTTCAACTAGATATTGCCGTGAAAACGCATGATAGGCGTCAAAG
>JABSOG010000930.1 GCA_013216025.1 Algicola sp.
TGGACGTGACGTTTTTAGCCGCTCAACTGTGCATGAGTTCGCGCCAACTCAATCGCAAAATGAAATCATTGTTTGATTTAACCCCCATTGAATCCATTCGCAGCTTTCGCCTTAAAAAAGCCGCCGAGCAACTGCGCAAAGGTTACTCACCCTCTTTGGTATTTCAACAAGTCGGGTTTAGCTCACATTCTTATTTCAGCCAATGTTTCAAGGCGAGGTTTAATTGTATGCCTTCTGATTATTGCTGAGTTGACTCAAACGCCGATTGCGCAATTGCAGTATCAGAGGTTTTATAATATGGTGTCGGACATAATACAGGGCAGCAGCGGTAATGAGGCAAAAGTCTCTCACATCGTTGGTAGTGGATATTTTTCAGCGGTCGATTTTAGAGGTAGATGATGCGCAATATTGTTGGCTCAGTCCCCCAAGGGGATGATTTTTTTGCAGAGCTTAAAGTACTGAAAAAAATTAAGAAGGCATTACAGGGTGCTAACAATATTTTACTTTGTGGTCCAAAGAAAAGTGGTAAGACGGCACTGTTGCGTGAAGTGTATAACACGCCTGACGAGAATTTTAACGTTGTTTATATCGATGCAAAACAAGCCAGTAACGAGAATGATTTTTACGCAATAATTTTTCGCATGTTGTTCCCAGAAATAAAGGTCGATGTAGAAAACAGTCCAATGTTATATGTAAGAAACTTTGCTAGGGCGCATTTAGACAAAACGCAACAAAATCTCATTATCGTAGATAACTTCTCCGAATTTGTAACTAAAATGGATGGTAACCAGCAGGCATCCTTTTTCAAAGGCTTAAGCGAACTTCATCAGGATTTTGCTTTGTCGCATCTAAAGTTTATTTTTACAGGTTCCTCTCTATTTGTCGCTGATTTAACAGTAAATGATAACGCGAAATGGTTAAGTGATTTGTTTGTTATCCAAATTAACCCTCTGACTACAGCAGAAGCAACTCCTTTTATAAAACGCCTGTTAGACAGCGATAGTTTGTCAATGACTGACAGCAATATCACCTATCTAATGACAAAATTACAATGGGTAACCCCTTATTATCTGCAACTCATCCACAAAGAAATGTCTGACATCGCCATTGATGAAGATGTTACCGATATCACCAGTAAAGAAATTGATGCGGCCTTTTTACGCTTATTAGATAGCCCTTTCATTTTTAACGATTGGCATCAAGTGATAAAAAATAGCTTTAGTGGCCCGCAATACGATTTTGTCAAAGATCTCTTTGATGCCCTATCAACACAAAGTGACCTTAGCCTGAGTGCCATTACCAGCCTTGCTGAAAAACACGAGATGATAAACCATTATAAAAAAATCCTGCAATTTTTGGTTAACGATGGGCACATCAACAATACCAGCCGTGAGCTGTACAGCTTTAATTCGGGATTAATCAAAGCTTGGTGGCATGAGCAGTTTACGGTGCAACACGCCAGCCAAGCCATCAGCGAATTTTGCCAAATCAAAATTCAAAAAATCGACATTCATCAGGTCAAATGCTTCGATGAGATGTCTATTGAGTTTAACCCGACCAATAGTATGGAACTCATCACTGGCCCAAATGCCCGGGGTAAAACCACCATTTTGCAATTGATTGCGCTGGGGTTAACAGGCATCAACATCATTCCTTTTCCTTACAATTGGAAGGGCGTGGTGAAAAATGGACAAGACAAAGGGCTATTTGAATTAGATATTCTGGTTGACCAAAAGCCGGTTCATTTGGGCTTCGAGATTGATCAAAATGATGCAATCAGCTGCACCGAGGGCGCAGAGACACTACAAACCATTCAAAACACCTTTTTGTTACTGGCTTATGGTGCCAATCGATATATTAAACTCGAAGACCCCCGGCCTCATCCCGAAATAGAAGCGGTTGCCACCCTGTTTGGTGAAAATGGTTACCTCAAGCACATTAAGGTCAGTGCCAACTTTAACACTGTGAGCAAACATTTTTTGCATATCCAATCACTGGTCAATGCAGTGCTCGAACAAGCCGATACTGAACACCCAGTGCGCCTGATTGATTTTGATGACAAAAGTTTGTATTTTCAAACTCCCTCTAGCCTAAGAACATCGATTGAAGGGTTATCTGAGGGGTTTAAATCGACCTTTGTTTGGCTGTTTGACCTGATCATTCGCATTGTCGAAAGAGGCGGCGATTTAAAGCAAGCAAAAAATATCACAGGCATTGTTTTAATTGATGAAGTCGACCTGCACCTTCACCCACGTTGGCAGCGCACCATAGTGCCCAGTCTTAATGCGTTGTTTCCCAATATTCAACTGATTGTAACCAGTCACAGCCCTTTTGTGGCGCAATCAATGCAGACAGAACAGTTAACGTCTTTAGAGTTAGAAAATGGACAAGTGGTGGTGGTTCACAAAGACATGCGTTCAGAAATGAGCTATGACGCCATCGTCAGAGACGTTTTCGATATTAAATCGCCCTTCAGCCATGCAACTGGCCAAAAAATCGAAAAGTTTCGTCAAATGCAAGGGTTGATCCGCGATAACAAACCTTGGGATAAAGAAGCATTTAAGCGCTTAGTGAACGATATTGCTGGTAGGGGCGTTGAGCTTGAAGGCGTTATGCGCCGCGAGATCCAAAGCTTAGAACGACGTATCGGCAAGGCGTTAGATTTATGGACAAAATAACTAGAAGCGCTGAACCTGCGTGGCTGGCAGAAAAATGGCAAGAATGGGGAGAAGACTTGCAGGCGAAATATGCCGAAGCAGGAAAAGCCAGTGGATTTATCTGGCACCAGTACAACAATCAAGGTTATAAAACGTTAGTTGAAGCGTTATCAGCAATGACCGTTCGCCATTGTTCATTCTGTGATGCATTCCCCATGGGCAGTTCGATTCCCAATACTATTGAGCATTTTAAACCCAAAAGCATATATCCTCTATTTGCTTACAAATGGGATAATCTATTTTTGTGTTGCGGTATTTGTCAGCGTAAAGGGGATAAATTCGATGAGATGTTGCTCAAGCCGGATAGCGACAGTTATAGCTTTGACGATTATTTTGATATTCATTGGGATACAGGCGAACTAATACCCAATCGAGATGCATCCCATGAAGCGCAAGCAAGCGCTTTATTGACGATTGAGTTATATCAACTCAATAAAAATGGCAAACCGAGCGATCGTAAACGTGAGTTAACCCATTATCAGCTGATGAAAAACAGTGACTCATCAATGAGTCTCAACATTGATGAGTTTTCATTTCGTTTTTATCTTACTCGTGGCGTTTCTTAACCCTTAAACCTTTTTTATTGACCCTCTTTCGTAGGTCGTGGTTGAGGAGCTTGCGACGAAGCCCGACAATTGGTTGATTTATCATCCAAGTAACGTGATTTTGGCCA
>JABSOG010000931.1 GCA_013216025.1 Algicola sp.
GCGCCGTGAGCCTGCAACCTTTACGCGCAAGCGCTAACTACGGCTCGTACCTCGCCCCATCCTCCGGGAATAGAGCAGCCTCGAAGAATCGCTTTTTTTCGTCAAAAAAAAACCCACTCAAAGGAGTGGGCTATAAAATACAAGTTGAAGGTGGAATCAAATCCTGGGGGTCTAAACAAGATGGAAATCTAACAAACCATCTTATTTTGTGTCTGGCCCAAACAACTTTTCCCAAGTACTGTCTGGTTTGCTAATACCTATCAACAACAGCGCATGTTTATTGCCGTCCTTCAAGGTTAAGAGCTAAGAAGATGTGTGTATATTAACCAACACTTTGGTTCCCGACAAACGAATAAAACTAACGGTTAGGATTAGTTTATCTAATACTGAATTTTCTGTGGATAGCCACATTCACCCGTGAATATCATTATTTCGTTATATTTCAGTACGATAAACGACCTAAAGAACAAAATTCAATCAAGTTATGTCATTAAAACTCAAATTAACTGCATTTATAACACACTTATTAAACCGATATATTTTATAAAAAGCATTTTTAATAGCATTTGTGAATTAAAACACTCTTCCAACCATACAAAATGTATCGCTAAGTCTAAAGTTTTACTCTTAATTTAATCCCTCAAAAACTCAAAACCCAATTTAAGCGCCGCAACAAACTTATCAGCGTCATCACGGTTAAACACAATCGGTGGTTTAATTTTAAGAACATTGGCAAACGGGCCATCGCTGCTGAGCAGAATGTTTTGAGTTTTAACAAATTCCACCAGCTGTGCGGCTTTCTCGGTGGCTGGTGTTTTGCTCACTCGGTCATCTACTAGCTCTACGCCGATGAATAACCCTTTACCGCGAACATCGCCAATCAGTTCAAACTCTTGCTGTAAATCACGCAACTGTTCTAGCAGATAACCGCCAGTTTCGAGCGCGTTTTGTTGCAAGTTTTGCTTTTCAATTGCGTCGAGTACCGCAAGACCGATAGCGCACGAAACCGGGTTGCCACCAAAAGTATTGAAATATTCCATACCGGTGACAAACGCGTCAGCGATGGCTCGGGTGGTGATCACCGCTGCCATCGGGTGACCGTTGCCAATAGGTTTGCCTAAGGTGATGATGTCGGGCACCACGTTTTGAGTTTCGAACGCCCACATATGGGTGCCGACCCGGCCAAAGCCAACCTGAACCTCGTCGGCAATGCACACGCCACCCGCTTCTCTGATTTTGGGGTAAACAGCCTGCAAGTAACCGTCTGGCATGATGATTTGACCCGCCACACCCTGCAACGATTCGCAGATGAACGCGCCCGGTTTTTTGCCTTTTCGGATAACTGATGACAGCACCTCAGTTACGTTGTCGACATACCCTTGTGCGCTGTCAAACTTGCCCCGGTATGGGTCGGGCAACATTACTGTGTGCACATTGGCGTTTGGTCCTTCGCCGCCGGGACCGTTGAACTTATAAGGGCTGGCGGCGATACAGGCTGCTGTATTACCGTGGTAAGCGCCGTCGACCGTGATCAACTCTTTAGAACCGGTGAAACACTGGGCCAATCGCATCGCCAATTCGTTGGCCTCGCTGCCAGAATTAACGAACATGCAAACACTGAGTTCATCGGGCATTGTGACCAGCAATCTGTCGGCGTAATTAACCAAGTTATCATGCAAAAACCGGGTGTTGGTGTTCAACTTGGCCATTTGTGACTGTCCGGCAGCCACTACTTTGGGGTGACAATGGCCAACATGACACACATTATTGACCATATCTAAATAGCCCTGACCATTTTGGTCGTACAAATAAGCGCCCTGCCCGCGAACGATTTTAAGCGGCTGCTGATAGCTTAGGCTCAACGTTTTGCTCAAGTGGTTTTTGCGAAAATCGATGATTTGCTCAGGCGACTGACCCTCGTCTGTCGCCAATCCACAAGCGTGGCGTAACTGACATGACACCGCAAAACCATTGAGTTTCGACAGTTTGCCCAATAATACCCAAGCTGGTTTGGCCGACACCAACAAGTATTCATTGTCTGGCTGCTGCCGATAAGCCATGGTCGAATTGCACACCGACACGCACAAACGCAGGCCAATCAAATTCAGCAATACCTCAATCTCGGCATCGTTTAACGGTTTAACTTGATGGTAACCAGCAACCAAGTGCTTGAGCGTTTCAACCGGATCGTCTTGCCCCATCAACGCATAAGCCCCCGTAATGGCCAGCTCATTGATGATGTGAGAATGCACCACATCGCCAAAATCGATAACGCCAGTAATGAATGATGGTTTATCGACATCATTAATCAACAAATTGTAATCATTGGCATCGTTGTGAATCACCCCTTGGCGTAAATCGCCAAGTAAAGGCAGGGTTTGGGTTTTGTACAAATCTAAAAAGTGCTCGACCAGCGTTAATTGCGCCGCATCAAGCAAGTGTTTTTTGCTCATGCAAACCCGATAACCCTGAGCCAAATCCCAGTCGAGATAACGATAAGCCCCCGGATGTTCAAAGTCAGCCAAAGCAACATTCAAGCCACCCATAAACTCCCCAAGGTTGTGCCACAACTGTTGATTGTGCGTCTCGGGCTTAGCATCAGCGTAAAAGCTACCGGGCAAATAGCTCAACACTCGCAGGTAAGAGGTTTTGCCATTGGGCGCAGGCAACTCGGTGATGCTCTGACCGTTGGTGTTGTTCAAAGCATAAGGCACAGCGGCCTCTTTGCTTTTTAAATGGGCCATCACGGCATTTTGCATTTGCAACGCGATTAGGGGCTCGTCGGAATTTGATATTTTTACGATGTATTGTTGATCGGCTGGGTTCTTGTCATGGGAGTTGTTAACAGTTAATCGGGCATTTTGATCGCAATAACCCGGCAGGGTCATGAGGCTGCCCTTGAGCTGATAATGCTGCGATAATAATTGGTTTATTTGCTCATCGGAAAAAACGGATGTGTCTGTCATGTTCGTCTCTGTTCTTTATTTTGTTTAGGGTCAAGGTCAAGAGCCTTAACACGGAGTCACGGAGGCGCGGAGAAAGAAAGAGGAAAAAATTAAAACAAAAATAAAAAAGGCGGCTTGCAATATTTAAGTTGCTTTGCGGGTGTTTAGCTTTTCATTTTTTTCTGTTTTGAAGCTTTTGCTTTTCTCTTTCTTTCTCCGTATCTCCGTGCCTCCGTGTTGAGTGCTTTTAATCTTTTAGCGGCACTAAGGTAAACCCATAGCTATAGCTCTTAGCCGGGAGAGTATATTCAGCATGAACCAGTCGGCCCCACGATGTATCGCCGCCTACGCCCATTTGCTTATGGTCGATGTTGAGCGTCACGATATCGCGCATCGGCAGCTCAGCACCATGTTTGGTCGTGACCGGCACCAGCCCCGAGGCC
>JABSOG010000932.1 GCA_013216025.1 Algicola sp.
GACGTACTGTGGTTAAGGGCATTTGACGTTTGTGCTGGATAACGTCCGTCTTGAAAGCTATTTACTGAGCTGCTTCTGCTTTGAATATGTGCGCCAGTCACTGTTGAGCTGTTTGCCAATCCGCTGGCATCATAACCATAGGTAGAGGTCAGCTCCAGATTGGTATCGCCTTTATACAGCGTTCTAGTGTGTATCTTGTTGGTGTTGCCAAAAGGCGTCGCTTCATAGGTCTGTTGGCTGTCAAGCGTGGTAGCATTGTTATCGCCCGGGTAGTTTTTAACCGTTTGTGAGGCAGTAAAATTGGTTAACCAATAATCACTACCACTGCGATGGTCCAAGTCTGTTTCTTTAACCGTGGTACGTATCACACCCGACAATATCGCTTTTGTTTTTTCGCCCCACAAGCTGCCTTTGGCACCTGCTGTAAATGAAGTACCCGCCTTTATGGTTTGAATGGTACTGTCGATAAACCCATCAAGAAATGTGTGGTTATTGTCAATTTGATTGACTACAACTAGGTTACCGGCTTCATAGGCATAGCGAGTCGTGGCGCTGAGGTAGGGTAGTTTGGCTTCAAAATCACCATAGGTTCTTTGCTCAATACCGTAGTGATTTTCTTGTTTGCTGATAAGGCTATCACCCGAGCCGGTATATAGACCGTTATACAAACGCGTTTCGGCTATTGCATTCAATAAAGGTTTGTCGACAAAGTTTTGGGTATATCTAACATGGCCAGTTTGTTCGTTAACAACCCGCAGGGCAAAGAAGCCGTTATCCCTTTTGTCTGGTTTGTTACCCACCGGACCTTCGTCACGGGCAATCAAGTCGCCCTGATAAGCATACCTCAGGGTATTGGTGCCCCCTACTCCATTAGACTTGTGCATAGCAACAACTTTTGCCGCGCTGCGAGTATAAGCACCCGTGGGCAAATCACCTTCACCAAATGGCCTTTCAGCAAAATAGGCTTGGGGTTGGCTTGAGTCCATTTTAACAATATCAAATTGGACCGATGCCCCTTGGCTGCTGGTGATCTTATCAACGTAACGATTCAACTCTGTTTCGCCGGTTTTTTTCCATGAAACCTGGATTGGTGCAAAGCACTTGGGATCAGTACCAACATAACCACAATGTTGAATCTGACTCAGCTGCCGGTGCGCCAGCTCACCGCTGGATAGATCGGTTGGATAGTCGTTGTACAGCACATATCGCCCAATCTTTTGATAGGTTGCGCTGGCATCTTTTTGCAGCACGTTTATTGCCGACAATGCCGAGTTGCGAGAACCATATTTGTATTGCACTGAACCAGAACCCCAGATATCCGAGGCATCAACCCTATAGACATAATCGAGGATGATCCGTACATCTTCGTTATTACCGTAAGTGATTTCTTTGGGATACAGCTGTTTTTCTTCAGTAGCTGCGACATAACCAAAGTGAATTTGATTGCCATCAACGTTTGTTATATTCGACAAAGCATATCGAGAAGTGCTTAACGACCTGGCATCGGACAACTCATGGCTGATAAAAGAGCTGCTTGGATTGCTCGCCCCATATTCACCACCATAAGTTCTCACACTGCCATCAGGCATGTAGGCTTCAAAATAACCCGCCAACAACGCAGTTGAACCAAAGTGCTTTAACTTGATGTTCTGATTGTGCTGCAAAGTGAATTCTTTACTGTCGCCAATACGCAACAATCGTTGACCATCCAGACACCAATATTTATGGCTGCTAAATACCTCAACCAAATTGTTGGTTTCATTGGTATGACACAGGTGGATAGACGAGAATGCTTTAATCCGCCAGCCCAAACCAACATAGTCGCCAGGATAATACGAAGTGGTCGATAGTGTGTACGGTTGAGATCTCAACTTGTTGATACGGTTTGAGTTATATTCAAGGTCCATATCCGGCTGCAGATTATTAACGCCCGGTGGCAGCCCAATTGGGATTGTTATCTGTGCATCGCCGTTTTGGCTAACGCTTGTTACAAACGACTCTTCACCTGGGATTATCGCATCGAGTACCGGATAGGCTATGCCTCTTGCGGCTTCAGGATCCAGCACTGATACTAGATAAGGTGAACTGTACGGCGTACAATCGTTGGCTGCGTAACATGCCCTGACCTGAAAGGAATACGTAGCTTTGGAGGCACCAACCCGGTAATGGCTCAAAGGCTCTGAGTGCACAACATCGCTGTAGCTGCCAGTGCCTATTTTCATTTGCAGTTGGTAGTTTTGAGCCCCGCTCACCTCATTCCACGCCAGCGCAAATTCGCCTTTTGACGGCTCGTTTTTGGTCAATTCGATTGCTATCGCGTCATTACGTTGTTCTACCGTAAAATTGCGTGTTTGGATGTCAGAATAAGCGCCGTCGTTATCCATCGCACGAAACTCAACGGTATGACTGCCTACTGGTAATATGCCAAAGTCTGCAACATACAGTGGAAAAGGGTCGCTTTGCCATTGGGCATCATTAATTTTGAACTCTACTTTGGCAATGCTACCGTCGCTGTCGAGCGCTATGGCACTGGCAATAAAATGTGAAACAGAAAAGACGACGTCACCATTTTCAGGCGATTTCGGTGTAATTGTTGGTCTGTTATTTTGCAGTTCAACCCGGCCACAACCCTGATCTGGATTATCATTTTCATAGATATAACCTGCGGATTCTCCCGAATAAAAGGCTTTGATTTTGTAACAATACTGCTGACCTGCAGTTGGCGCGTTAACACTTAACTGAGGCAACCCTTGCACGCTGGTCGTTATCAAACTCAAATCAACCGCTGTGTCGTTGATATCCAACAACTGGTAGTGACTCAATCCTGCTTTTTGTGGCGGGCACCATGAAAGTTTAATCTGACCATCAATTTTCGCCGTATCTGGCACATTGAGGCAAGCAGGTTTCTTTAGCTGAGCAACGTCAATTTGATTGGGTTGTACATTAAAATACACCCGTCGGTATGTGCCACACCTTTCGTTGTTGTCACAGGCACTTACCCTGAATCCTTCATTATTATTGGCCAGAAAGAACATTCGGTGTTCAGTGTTAGTGCCCACATAAACCGGCGACCAGGTTATTGTTTTGGTCACAGCGTCATAAACAGAGTGATCGAGTTGATAATAATCGGCGTTTTCAACTTTTGCCCAGTTGAGTAAGTAGCCTTCTTGATAACCATCATCCGGATCAAACGAATGGTTAATTATGGTGAGATACTCCGGTGCGGCCAAAATGCTTTGAAACCCGATAGTGACACACTGGCTACCGGTGAAATAACCCTTTTTATCACCGCCATATACCGGTTTGACGTTGTAACAATAGGGCCGTCCCGGTGCCAATGGATGACGACCGCTTGCATCAGCAATATTACGGGTGACTGAACG
>JABSOG010000933.1 GCA_013216025.1 Algicola sp.
TGGCGATGTCTGGGCAACCGCCAGAAAAGTTATATTCGCAGCCCATTGATGCTCTTTCAGGCATTTTAGCTGCGCCCCTGATCAATCGCCAATCAAAACTGTCTATTGCTTGGCGGGCCGATGAAGTCGTAATACTGGTTTCTACCGGCAACGACGACATCACAAAATAGCCTTTACGTTGACGTGACTCTAACCAGCCCTCGGCAATTAGCTCCTGATAAGCCGACATAATGGTATGACGATTTAGCGACAATTGTTCTGCTAGCACTCTGGCAGAGGGCAATTGTTCGTCTGGTTGCAGGTGATTGGCTTTGATGGATTCTCTTATCGCCCGTGAAATACGAATGTACATAGCCTGCTTTGAAGGTTGGATATCGAGGGAGAGTTGCTTCATCTGGTCTAGTCAACTTTTTAATTCTGGTTGTTTATAATATACCAGATAAATGGATAATGGGCGTTCAACCAGTCATTCAGGCACTTTATATGTTCAATCCACAACCCGTCACACTGTCAACCGATCGCATTGAGTTACAACCACTGAGCCTTGATCATGCGCAGGCGTTTCATTTGGCCACCAATGATGATGCCATCTGGACTTGGATGGTGCCAAATCCGTGCAAAACCATTGAAGCCACACAAAAATGGATAACCACCGCATTAGTTGAACGGGATGCCGGCAGACAAGTGCCGTTTGTCACCATCGACAAGGCCTCAGGCAAGCTGGTTGGCAGCACCCGTTTTTTGAGTATTATGCGTGCCGACAAAGGTATCGAAATTGGTCATACCTGGATCAACCCAGAATTCCAACGCGGCTACGTCAACAGCCACGCTAAATATTGTATGTTGCAACATGCCTTTGAAACACTCGGTGCTATTCGGGTCGAATTCAAAACCCATGCAAGCAATCAGAAGTCTCGCAACGCCATTCTAAGGCTAGGTGCACAGTTTGAAGGCATCATGCGTCAACAACGTATTTTACCGGATGGCCATTTGCGCAATACGGCGCTGTTCAGCATCATCGATGGCGAATGGCCTGAAGTAAAACAACAGCTGTTAACCCAGCTGGAGCGTATATAGTGGAGCTTAGAATAGTGGAGCATAAACAATGGAGTATAAATAGTGGAACAGTTACAACCCAACAGTAGGGAAATGGCCACGGCAACAGACATTTTCCATCAGCACCCGTTTGCAACTTTGCTGGTCGCAAAAACCGGCAGCGAAATGCCAGAAGTCGTTCATCTGCCGTTTTTGTATAATGCCAATGATCATTGTTTTTACCTGCACGCTTGGGCCAATAATCCGATTATTGAACTCATCAACAAGGGTCAAAATCAGGTGAAGGTGGTGTTTAACGGCGAGCATGGTTATGTCTCGCCGACTTGGTCAGAACATATCCGAGTGCCAACTTGGGATTATTGCGTGGTGCATGTTTCAGGCAATATTGAGATGGTCGAAGAGCCGGATGAAAAGTATCAATCAATGATTGAACAAATCGCCGCTTTTGAAAGCGAATGGCAAATAACCGTACTAAAAGATAACCTGCGCAGTCAGATGTTTAAGTCGATTCGGGTATTGCGGGTGAATGTCGACGCCATGCATCATCGTTATAAGATGAGCCAGACCAAACATATTGATGCCAAAGCGGCTATCACTGAGCAGTTCACTGCCCTGGGTAATACTGGGCTGGTCGCTCGTTATGAGGATGTCTTTTGACCCCTTCGGGGTGACGGTCTGCGACCTAGAGGTCAAGGTCAAAAGCTTCAACACGGAGGCACGGAGTCGCGGAGGAAAGAAAGAGGAAAAGACAAAACCATACAAGCCGCTCTATACCAATATTCTTGCCTTTACTTTTTTTTGCTTTTTGCCCTTCTCTTTCTTTCTCCGTGTCTCCGTGCCTCCGTGTTAAATGCTTTTAATCTTTAAGTCTTTCAGTCTTTTTTCTCACCAGCCTTTTTACTCGACAAATCAAAAACCGATTCGCTATTAGCAATAAACGCTTTGATACTCACAGGACTCGAAATCGCAAACTCCGGTGCCAACAAGGTATTGTCATAAATCGGTTTGGGATTAAAATTGCCACGACTCGCACTGTTGTACAGAAAACCCAACAAGAATATCCCTAGGGTAAAACTCGCCGCCATCATCGTACGGCGAAACGTATCTTGATGAAAAGCAATATAAAAACTGCACCACAACAAAGCAAATATCAACCCTAGCTGGGTGACAGTAGTAAATCCATTACTGATCCATAACTGATTAGAATTGAAACTGATGAATGTCCCAAGCACATCAAACAACATAAAGATGATAAAGAAACTGTAAAACACCACCATTTGGGTCATTACCCGTGCATCGTGTTTCAACAGCCTCGCCACCGCAGAGAACATCAACGGTAATAACGCCATACCAATAAAGCGTGAGAAAACAGCCTTCAACATTTGCGAGGTTTTGATCTCTGCCGAGGCTTGCAAGTAAAAATCACCAAACAATAAACTGATGTAAATAAACAATACCGCCGTGACAATCACCGGGCTGCTAAGCCAGTTCAACACGCCTTCTAGACCACTGAGGCGTATCGCCGGGGCCACGGGTTGGTGAGGGTAGATAAAACGCAGGTGACTTTTACCAATAGAGATGACATCGCCAGAATGAACGGGCTGGCATCCTTTAAGCGGCTTTTGACTGTCAGTAAAACTACCATTGACCGAATCTTGATCACACACCTGCCAGCGGCCTTCTTCAGTCACGTTTAACGTCAGGTGATTTGCGCAAATATAGGGATCATTTAAAATCACATCATTGTCAAAACCCCGACCAATACTAATGCTTGACCCTTTGATTTGATGACGCTGCAACAGCTTTTGTGAGCGACTGACCTCTTCTACGATCAATTCCATGTCGCTGACTCCATAAACTTCTCGGTGAACTTTAACGCCAGCGATTTTTCGACGCCAGATAAGGTAAAATGACTGATCAAACCCTGCCGCCCTTTATCATATGAGGCGGCGATGAACGCCACGTCAAACAAGCCGGGATACTCTTTATAGGCTCGCGAACAAATCACCGCCTTAGAATTGGTTTTACCTTTGTCGAGCGCGACAAAATCGTGCGAACACTGAAATTCAGTGACATCATCTTTGGCTGCGCGATTGTCGGCACCCATGCCTGCCAGTGAATTCTCATACATGTTGTAAAACTGATAACTATTTAACTGGTCGGTTTTGAGCCACTCATATTGCATGCCGATATTGCCACTGCGAAACTGGTGCGACAGGTAAACCTGCTCACCCATGGCGCAATTAGAACTGGCCGATAAGAATTTGGCATCGGCCTTATCAGCATTCGAACGACCCCAACAGCGGATAAAGGGAGTGATTTCACCG
>JABSOG010000934.1 GCA_013216025.1 Algicola sp.
CCCGCAATTGCCGGTCGTATTGATCAACGCTGACGGTGATGCCCAGCTGACACAAGAGCGTGAAGCGCTGATCGCCAAATACGGTTTGGATGGGCTAACTAACCTGCACTTTGTCGATGGCAAAGCAACGAAGGGCCGGTTTGTGCTCGACCCGAGTTGGTACGGTGAATTGCCTCGCAGCTATTTTTATCAAGCCGATGGGTCGCGCAAGGCAAAGAGTGGCTTGGTCAGTGAAGCGGATTTAACTTTGTGGCTTCGTTAGTTGAGTCCTCGCCACCAAGTTTCACGATTATCAGCACCTCCAATGTCAACCGGCTCGCCTACTATAGGTGTCACAAGATCAACGCCTGCCGATTGTGCTAACGCTGTAATACGCTCTAACGGTTCATACCATGGGTGAAAGGCCAAATCAAAGGTGCCGTTGTGGGCGGGCAACATTTTCGCGCCTTTGACATCAATATGCGCCTGCAAGCTTTGCTCTGGTGTCATATGAACATCTGGCCAGTCTTTGTCGTAAGCGCCGGTTTCGATGATGGTCATGTCAAACGGGCCATACTTTTCACCGATTTGTTTAAAACCATCGAAATAACCCGAGTCGCCACTGTAAAATAGCGATTGAGTGTCGGTTTTCATTACCCACGAACTCCACAACGTTTTATTACCATCGGTTAACCCTCTACCCGAAAAGTGTTGCGCCGGGGTAGAGGTTAACGTTAGCCCGCCAACTTTAGTTGATTGCCACCAGTCCAGCTCAGTAATATTGTTTTGTGGCACGCCCCAGTTTTGCAAATCATGACCAATACCCAGCGGCACGATAAAATTATCGACTTTTGCTACCAACTGTTTCACCGCATCTTTATCCAGATGATCATAGTGATTGTGAGAAATGATCACGCCTTTAATGTTGGGCAGTGCGTCAATGGTGATTGGCGGCTGATGAAACCGTTTGGGTCCCATAAAACTAAAAGGCGAGGCCCGGTCGGAAAATACCGGGTCAATTAACCAGTACTCGTCAGCGGCTTTAAGTAAAAAGCTAGAGTGCCCCAGGCGAAACAAGGTGATGGAATCACTGGGCAACTGTGCTAACGCTTGGGCAGTTACCGCTAACACCGGCACGGGTTTTACGGGTTCAATGTCAACTCGTTCTTCAGTCAGTAAACGCTTGATATAACCAGGGAATTTGCCCAACGACATAGGTTCCATCGCTTTGGTGTTTTGAAACTTGCCCTCTTTGAATTGCTCAGACGACTCAATGGCCGAACTGGTCTTTTGGTTCGGTTGAACTTTTGTTTGAATTACGGCACATGACGACATAATAACTCCCAGCAACACGGTAACGATTAAGGTTTTTTTCATTGATAACTCACACGATAATTAAACTACACTGTGTAGTGTAATTATTGCAGTCTAAAATAAAGCTGTTGAAAAGTAAACTCCCCAGTGTAAAATATCCTTCTTGTAGGAGCGAGCTCCAGCTCGTGATTGGTACTTTGCATCGGAGATCAACAATGGCCAGAAGCAGTAAAAAACGAGACGCAATCATCAATGCAGCCATCAGCGAATTCAAACTCAATGGGTATGAAGCGACCAGCATGGATCAAATCTCGATGGTGGCCGAGGTATCTAAACGCACGGTATACAACCACTTTGCCAGTAAAGAACTGTTGTTTGACGCCATCGTGATGCAAATGATGGCCTTTGTTTCAACGTCTGTTTGCGTGACTTACGATGGCGAAAAGGCATTGGCAGCACAATTAACCGATTTTGCTGAGCAGGAGGTGGCGCTGTTGTCTAATCCGTCATTTTTCGATTTGGCCAAAGTCTGCATGGCAGAAGCGATGCATAACCCCGAGCGAATAAATAAGGCGTTGACACAATTAGAGGGGCGTGACGGTGACTTGGCGAGCTGGATAAGCGCTGCCACCGCTGATGGGCGATTGAATGTGAGCGATGTTCAATTTGCTGCCACCCAGTTTTTTGCGTTGTTGAAGGCATTTTGTTTTTGGCCGCAAATGGTCCACGGGCAAGCCTTTCCTGACGAGGTCAGTCAGCGGAGCGTTATTGATTCTGCTGTGGGGATGTTCTTGGGGTGCTACGCTGTTTAGTGCCGCCTGCGGCGGAAAGTCAAAAGATTTCAACACGGAGGCACGGAGCGGCGGAGGAAAGAAAGAGGAAAAGCTAAAAAAATACCGAATTGACATCAAAACATAAACTAGAAAAACGTTAGAGCTTTAATGGTTTTTGGTTTTAACGCTTTTTGTCTTTCTCTTTCTTTACTCCGTGTCTCCGTGCCTCCGTGTTGAGATCTTTTGACTTTAGGCGTCAGCCGTCTTTGAACTTTCCCTTAATAAAGTCACAAAAGGTCTGAACTCGGCTGGTGCGGTGCATCAAAAGGTGGGTCACCAGCCAGAACTTCGAATGCCACTCTTCCCAATCGTCAAATACCGCCACCAAATCAGATTCGTCGTTGGCCATTCTGTCCGGCATGATAAAAAGCCCCATGCCTAA
This sequence comes from Algicola sp., assembly GCA_013216025.1. Classification (GTDB taxonomy): domain Bacteria; phylum Pseudomonadota; class Gammaproteobacteria; order Enterobacterales; family Alteromonadaceae; genus JABSOG01. Next base: position 2,509 of record JABSOG010000934.1, read on the forward strand.
GCGCATTGCTTGATGGGCCATGTAAAGATCAGAAGTGCGAAACACAATATTTTGGCTGTCGATATTGTTTTCGATCCACTGAATAAAGGGTGCAGGGGAGTCGGGCATCATAGAAATAAAGTTGTGATTTTTCAAATCCTCCCGGTTTTTAGGCAAACCATGGCGACGAATATATTCTTTGCTGGCGTACAAACCATGCTTGAGCGTCCAGATATGCTGGGCGATATAATCTGGCTCAGTAGGTTGTTTGCCCGGTCTTAAAGCAATGTGCGCTTCACCGTAATCTAGTCTTAGCTTGCGCTGGTCGAGTAATACCTCCAGCCGCAGTTGTGGATACAACAGTTGAAACTCTGCCAGCCAAGGCGCAATGATATCGATGACCCCGGTGACACTGGTGATCACCAGCGAACCACTGATCTGTTGGTCAGCCCCTTGTAAAAAGCCGGTGAGTTTGTCGACCTGCTCATTGATGCCACCAACCACCTGTAATAATGACTGACCGGCCTGAGTGGGTTTGTAACCCCGGGCATGACGATGGAATAAACGGGTATTTAACCGCTCTTCCAAAGAATTGATGCGTCTGAGTACTGTTGAATGATGCACATTAAGTGCAGCCGCCGCTGCCGAAAGTGTGCCGCGTTTGGCCACTTCATAGGCCACACGGATATCATCCCAGTGTTCGAGTTGTGTATTCATGCACATAAGTTTTGCGTATATGCCTGTTTAATGCAAGTGCGCACAGTGATAATATCTATCCATCAACTGAATAGGAGCACAAATTATGTCAAATACACCAAAAATCATCGCAATCGCAGGCAGCTTACGCTCACAGTCTTTCAACGCCGTATTGGCCAAAATAGCAGGCAAG
>JABSOG010000935.1 GCA_013216025.1 Algicola sp.
CCAAGCAAAAGAGCCCGGCGCACTGTCGGGTCGACAGCGAAGACATGGCCGAAAACCCTCGTTGGCCGCTTCGATGGCGGTGGCATAATAGTTGACGTTTTGTTCTTTGGGGGCTGGTGCCGGACAAATGGGACGGCAGTAAATCCCGGTGGTTTTCACCGCGATATAAAATTTACCGTCAAAACGGGCGTCCCGAGACATTCGGGCTTTTTGACATTGTGCAAAATTAAGTGCCATCAGCGGTTCTTCAAAATGGTTACGATAGGGCTATTGTATAACAGAATGGCGGGCGAACTAGCTGGAAACGGAAGTGTATGATGATATCCAGAAATCGGCGTGATGTACAAGGATGTACATCACGTCGGTGTCTGGATTTAAACTGCCTTTTTAAACAAATCCTCTTCCTTCCCTGTCGGCCCTTTCCTGCCCTTGGAGTTTTTCACATCGTCGAGTTTCAACACAATCTCGATTTGGTTTTCACCTCGGGCCTTACGCTTAAGGTAATTATCCCAAGTTGGCGGACGTGATTGAGTAAAGAAATCTTTAACTCGATTTTTTATCGCAAAATACAACGGACGGAAGAAATAGAGCGAGAAATTACCCTGCAACATTTGCTTGAAGTGATACCACAACACCTTGGGCTGAGTATAAAATTCAGTTAAAAAACGGCGTTGATACCATTCCAAATCCGCAGAGGTTAAGTCATCGGTGCGGATAACCGCAGTGCCCCAACGTTTGAACTCACGCCAATCTTCACACATCAAATGCAGACCGTCTCCGGCGATGGCTTGGTCATACGAGTGGGTGTCTGGGTAAGGGGTCAAAATATTAACCGCACAACGCATCAGGTTGATTTTCTTGGCAAATGCAATCGATTCGAGCACGGTTTCGTGCGTTTCGTGGGCATGACCAACGATAAAACTGGCGCGGGTTTGCAGGCCTCGCTGTGCCATCCATTCGTAAACCTGTTCATATTGTTCTATTCGAGTGCCTTTTTTGATGGCTTTCATCATCTGTGCACTGCCGGTTTCAACACCCATCGACATTTCGGTGAACCCAGCTTCAATCATCTTGTCGAGCATTTCAGGCGAGGTGGTATTGGCACGGGTATTGGCATAAAACACCGCTTTTTTGTGCAAACCGCGCTTGATGATCTCATCACACAAGTCAGTCACATGAAAACGGTTTACCGTGAGCGTGTCATCAAAAAACATAAACAACTGAGTGCCGTATTCATTGACCGAGTATTCGATTTCGTCGACTACCCGTTCAACTTCTCTAAGTCGAGGTTTTACACCACGCACCGAGCAGAAAGTACACATGAAAGGACAACCTCGAATAGACTCAAGCACATCCATTTTCACCATGCCCCGGCCCGGCCAAGCATATTTGTATTGGTCGTAATCAAGCAAGTGTCTGGCTGGTAGTGGATAAGAATCTACGGTTTTTTCGTTTTGGGTGCGAATGATCGGGGCGTCTGGTAAGTCGTTGGCAATGTGCACTGCCGACAATTCGCCTTCACCTACCACAATATAATCAAGATAAGGACAATCGGCCAAAGTCTGACGCGGCAAGGCTGAAACGTGTGAGCCACCAACCATAATTTTCACATCAGGCATGACTGCTTTAAGGCTTTTTGACAGGCTTTCAACCCCGTGTATTTCTGGCGTGGTCGCGGTAAAACCAACAATATCGGGTTTTGAATCCTGAATCAGTTGCAGGGTAACTTCTGGCGGGTAAAGTTTGGTTTCACAATCGATGATATTAACCGAGTGCCCTGCCTGCTCTAATGTGGCAGCGACATAAAGCAAACCCAATGGCGGACGCACTTCACGATTTTTTGGCAGCTTGCCATAAACGCTGTAAATATTGGCATAAGGCAAACGCACCAAAGTGATGTGCCGTTTGACTTTGGTCAGCTCAATGACCGGAAATTCCAAAGATCCTTCAACTTCACGCGCCAGCGCAGAGGTGTAATTTATTTCAATACTGGTGTCGACTGATGTGACCAAAACTTGCTTACCTTTGTGTTAAAACTATCCAAAAACGACTTGAATGCACCGTTGAAAATTCGCGCAATACTACGGTATTTGGCGCAAAATGTCCATAATTTTGTGATATGCCGATATCCGGATAGATTCTCCTTATATCAGGATAACCCCGCATTAAACGGCGCTACAGCCCAGTAAAAACGCTTGGCACAAAAGCTGCTATTAAATTGTTAATAGCTGGCTCAGCATCAGCAACCTAAACCTCAGTGGGATATAAAGTTATGAAGATTAAAACCTCGGCCATATTGTTGTCATCTGCCCTTTTATTGTCAGGATTCAACACCTGCTTTGCCAGCGAACCAAGTATCGCGCCCTCAGCTGGAAAAAGCAGCTTTGGCAAAGAACAAAAAGACCTCATCATCAATAAGCTGGCCCACGCAATCAGCACTCAATATGTATTAGAAGACAAGGGTTTAGAATTTTCCCAACAACTGCAGGCCAAAAACAGCAGTGGCGCCTACGCAGAATCAGCTACCAAAGAAGACTTTATTCGACTACTCAACAAAAGCCTGTATCAAATCACCAACGACAAACATGTCAGCGTACGCCCGACTGGTGGCAAAAAAAGTGGCCAAGGTCCGCAAAAACGCATGATGAGAAAAATAGTTAAAGCTGGGCCACAAAAGAAAATGGTAAAAATGGCACCCGGTTCAACACCCAGCAAATCACTCAAAACCCGATTTGGCATGGGTGACGGCCCAAGCATGACGACCGACATACTCGCAGGCAATATTGGCTTATTAACAATTAGCGATCTCATGGGCGATATCGACGAAGTAAACCGCTCAATGGCAACACTCGCCAATACTGATGGTCTGATCATCGATGTTCGGCAGTGTCCCGGTGGCAGCGGCGAGATATCCACCCAATTATCCAGCTACTTTATGCCCGAAGGTGAAGTGCTGATGAGTCACTTAACTCGTGGCGAACCGGCACAAGTAAGCACAAGCGTGGTATTGCCTGATGGTGCCAGCCGGTATCTCAACAAACCGGTTTATCTGGTGACTTCAGGATTCACTGGCTCAGCGTGTGAAGCCTTAACCTTTGTCACCAAATACCACAACTTGGCCACAGTCGTGGGCGAAAACACCGCAGGTGCCGGACACGCACTAACCAGCGACCTAACACCAATGGGTTTTGGACTCGCCGCTTTTATCCCCAACTCAATGCCAGCACATCCCAAACACCAAGGCGGTTTTGAAAAAATCGGCGTGCCGGTAGACGTAAACGCCAGCGCCCCCATTGCGGTTGATAGGGCACAACAATTGATTTTGTCTGAGCTGCTAGAGCAAAATAAAAAGCTGGCTAAAGATGAAAATAGC